>NZ_WUDQ01000770.1:0-1400 GCF_009827695.1 Paenibacillus sp. OT2-17
TACCAGGGGAAATTTCCAACGCAGGCTTAAGCCTGTAGGTTTGCGTTTGCGTTTCTGTTGGTCGGTGGACCGCAAGCTTCCTTGCTGATGGAGTGAATGATGTTCGTTCACGTCATTTTCTCTGCCTTATAGCCGATACCATACACGGTCTGCAATATCGCCTGATGCGGCTCAAGCTTCTTGCGCAAGCGCTGGATATGAATATCCACCGTACGCGTTCCGCCCACATAATCGAAGCTCCATACCTGCTCTAGCAGCTCGTCCCGTGTATACACCCTCCCGGCATGAGACACCAACAGCGCCAGCACATCAAACTCCTTGGGGGTCGGATCCAGCGCTATGGCTCCAAGTTCAGCCGTTCGACTGGACGGACGTACCCGTAATGGGCCGAGTACCATTTCTGTTCCTTCCGGGGCAGGCGCTCCTTCTCGCTCCAGTCTCCGTACCAATGCTTTAATACGAGCGAGCAGCTCCCTTAGGTCAAACGGTTTGCTCATAAAATCGTCCGCACCCAGCTCCAGCCCGAGTACCTTATCAACGATATCGTTTTTGGCCGTCAGCAGTAAAATACCGATGCCCTTCCGACTTTCCAAACGGCGGCACACCTCATATCCACCCAGTTTGGGCATCATCACATCCAGTATGAGCACATCCGGGTGGAACAAACGCACTTTTTCCAAGGCGTCCTCCCCATCAACAGCGGTTTCCACCAAAAAACCCTCTCGCTTTAACGCATAAGCCAGCGCATTCCGAATGCTCGCCTCATCGTCCGCTATCAGTATTTTTTTATCCATGTCCTGCCCTCCCTGCATTAAAAAAACGCTCCAGCTACCTATGTTCCCGCAAATAATAATGAATCAGACATGTATGACATATAAACTGCTCACGTGGATCGTTAAGATCAAAATCTGTCATGTCGCGTATCCGTTCCAATCTGTATTTTACTGAGTTACGATGTATAAAAAGATAATTGGCTGTATCTACCAGACTGCCCCTGTTTTCCAAATAATAAAATAACGTTTTGAGTAAGTCACTGCCATGTGAGCGATCATATTGCTGAAGTCTCCCCAGCTTGCGTTCAAACAAATTTGAAAACTCCTCTTTGTCCATCGCTTCTCCAAGCATATAGTGCATCTCTATATCGCTGTATTTGCATACACGTTTATCAGGATACAGCCGCTGGGCTACAGTAATGGCACGACGTGCTTCATTGTAGCTTTGCAGCAGCTCCCATAACTTTTTGGCACTTCCGATGCCTAAATAATAATCGGCGGTACCCCAGGCTTTTTCAGTTGACCAGTTTTTCAGCGTATCACTCCAGGACGTTTCCTGATCAGAGCCAGGTGCGTTCTGATGATCATTCGGCTGAAGAGTCGGCAGAAATAATATCGCACGATTTG
>NZ_WUDQ01000771.1:0-1393 GCF_009827695.1 Paenibacillus sp. OT2-17
TGTAAATCTGTATGAGGTCTTCCAGCTATAGGGCTTCCCACTATAATATCTTCCTGCCCCGTATACTTAGACAGCAGTATGTTGTATGAAGCAAGCAATGTCATGTAAAGAGTAGCCCCATTATCCCTTGCAAGCTTAATAAGTTTTCCCGTAAGCTCACTGCCTGCTTCAAAACGGATAAAACCTCCGTCAAAGCTTTGAACCGCAGGCCTTTGGTAATCTACTGGCATATTCAGCACAGGAATTTCTCCATTAAATTCCTGGAGCCAGTATTCCTCCTGCTTCTTTATTTTGTCCCCAGCAAATAGTTCCTTCTGCCAAACAGAATAGTCCTTGTACTGTATACGGAGGGAAGAAGGGTTATTTCCTCCATACATATCCATGAACTCATGTACCAGTATATCCATGGACGTACCGTCAGATATGATATGGTGCATGTCAAACATCATGACATGCTTGTCTTTTCCCGTTTTCACAAGGCCTACTCTTAGCAGCGGAGCAATTCCAAGATCAAACGGCTTTATAAATTCTTTTACGATTTCCCCCACTTTTTCTTCGTCAGATTCTAGATACACTACACTAAAACCCACAGGATCATTGATCTTCTGGACGGGTTCACCCTCTATGAAATGGAAAGATGTTCGAAGGGTCTCATGCCTATTTATAAGCTGTTGGAAGGTCTTCTGAAAAAGCTCCAGATCAATACTGCCTTCAACCAGCAAGCTGCCTGGCATATTGTATGCTGTCCCTGCTCCTTCAAACTGATTTAATATATACAGCCTTCTTTGGGCTGATGACATAGGGTAGTATTCCATCTCTTTAGCAGTTTGGATGGATTGATATATACTCTCCTTTGCTTCCTTCATATACCTTGCTATTTCCGCTATAATTGGAGCCTTAAATATTTCCTTAAGAGGCATGTCTATATTGAACTCTTTGTGAATTCTCGCTACAAGGCTTGTAGCCTTTAAAGAGTGTCCACCTAACATAAAGAAGTTGTCATTTCTTCCTATCTTCTTAATTCCAAGGATGTCTTGCCAAATCAGTGCAAGCTTCTCTTCAAATTCGCCTATAGGCGCTTCATACTCTATTCCCGTATTTATATTACCTTCGGGTTCAGGCAATGCCTTCCTGTCTATCTTGCCATTAGCTGTCAATGGCATTTTTTCAAGCTGCACAAAGTATGATGGTACCATGTATTCGGGCAGTTCTTTTAAGAGATGCTCCCTTAGTTCTGATATTGTCAGCTCATTTTCTCCCGCTATATATGCACACAGGTATTTACTGCCCTGATGGTCTTCCTTTGCAATCACCAAAGATTCCTCAATTGAAGGATGCTTTAGCAGTTGTGCTTCTATTTCACCAAGCTCTATCCTAAAGCCTCTTATCTTTA
>NZ_WUDQ01000772.1:0-1393 GCF_009827695.1 Paenibacillus sp. OT2-17
GCCATTTCACATCAGGACGTGAGCGGTTTGAAACATATCAGTTTGCAGGCGGGAGCTACCTTATTTATGGTATTACTGGCGGCCTACAAGACCCTATTGTTCAAGTACAGCGGTTAGGAGGATATCGTTGTTGGAACTCCTATTGCAGGTAGACAGCATCATGATTTGCAGCCAGTCGTCGGGATGTTTGTCAACACGCTTGCATTGCGGAGCTTTCCTGAAGGGGATAAGTCTTTTTACGAATATGTTCAGGAAGTGAAGGACCAGGTGCTTGATGCCTTTGAGCATCAGGATTATCCGTTTGAATTGCTGGTGGAGAAGCTGAATGTACAAAGGGACCTGAGCCGAAATCCGTTATTCGATACTCTTTTTGAGCTAGATAACATGGACTCTGGTACGACGGAATTCCAAGACTTGCAGGTTACTCTGTGCCCGGGCGAACAGAATATGGCAAAATTCGATTTGACACTTACGGCCATGGAAAGCTCTGAAGGTTTGGTTTTCAGTTTCACATATGCCGATAGCCTGTACAAGAGAAGCACGATTAAACGAATGGCCGATCACTTTCTCCAGTTGATTAAAGCTGTTGTAGATGAACCACAGACAAAACTTTCTGAAATTGAGATCATTACGTCACAGGAAATCGAAATGATATTGGATGTCTGGGGAAATACCGCGGTGAAACACCCAAGTGAAAAAACCATTCATCAATTATTCGAAGAACAGGTAGAGAAGACTCCAGATCAAGTAGCTGTAGTTTTTGGAGATAGCCAGATCACATATAACGAATTAAATGTGCGTGCAAACCAACTGGCTCGCGTGCTAAGAGCAGAAGGAGTTCAGGCGGATCAATTGGTCGGAATGATTATGGAGCGCTCTATCGAAATGATTGTAGGGATTTTTGGTATTTTAAAAGCTGGTGGGGGATATGTGCCTATCGACCCTGAGTTTCCGCAGGAACGTATGCTCTATATGTTACAAGACAGCCATATTAAGCTTATGGTTGCCATGCCAGAAATGGCCGCGAAGGTACCGTCGGATGTGCTGGTCATTTCACCTGATAGTCACAGGCTATCTGCAGAAGACTGTTCCAACTTGGCTGAAGTTTGTGACCCTGGCCATTTGGCTTATGTGATGTATACCTCAGGTACGACGGGCAAACCCAAAGGAGTGATGATTCAACACTCTAATGTCGTGAATATGACAACCGCATTTAGAGAACAAGTATATAAGAAATACAAATCGCCAATGCGGATGGCATGGCTATCGCCGTATGTATTTGATGCATCAGTGAAACAAATTTTCCCATGCCTGCTTCTCGGGCATGCGCTTCACGTGGTACCGAGAGAGATTAGCACCAATGGTCATCGTTTGGCTGACTATTTCAGATCCC
>NZ_WUDQ01000773.1:0-1387 GCF_009827695.1 Paenibacillus sp. OT2-17
GATCGCCGCTTTTCAGTACCGCTACGTCCTCATCCACCGTAATGTCTACCTCTGTTGGCAAGGTGTGAATTTCAAAATTCGGTCCCTGATGCACCCGTCCCTTATGGTGGTTCAGACGCACCTGAATGACATTCGGCATAGGCGAGCTGTAGGTCGCTTTCAGCAACGCTCCGTTCAGCGTATCTCCTTTATGCTCGATCCGGTGGGTGGCTGCATATACCGTCATGGAAGCATCGTCCGTCACAATATCACGGATTTCAGCAGGATTTTGTATTTCATAGCCCTTGCGAACCATCCAATAGCCATCAGTAAATTTCATCTGTTTCTTCCTCCGCTTCAATCTTTATTTTCTTAATCCCAAATCGCTTGTTGGATTTTTTCGAAATCCTTACTATAATAATATTGATTTATGTAAGGGTTTACTTCTTTTATTTTGACGTATTGTATCAATATTTTGATGTTTTATATATAAATCAGTTTGCGGAAAAGGAGTCATAGAAATGCAAAGAGAAATGTTGCGGGAAAATCGAATTCACGGCAATCCTATGTATCCGGTCAGCGTATATCCGAGCGTAGAGCAGCTAAATGGAAATAGTGTACTGGAGTCCCATTGGCATGAGGAGATGGAGTTTATCGTAGTGGAACAGGGGAGCGCCATATTTCAGACGGATATGGTCTATACGGAGGTGAACGAAGGTGAAGCTCTTTTTGTCAACAGCGGCGAGCTTCATGCAGGTTATTTACAAAAAAGCGCTCGTTGCGTATTTTCTGCGGTGGTGTTTCACCCCGACATGCTGCACAGCCGCACGCAGGATACGGTGCAAACGCAGTTTATTGACCCATTTATCAGTAAAAAGCTTGTCCCTCCCCCTCACATTCGCGGCGTGCAGCCCTGGGAGCAAGAGGTGCTGGCTGCATTGCGACACATTATCACCAGCCATGAGCAGAATGCGCCTGCCCGTGAACTGGCGACCAAGGCGCAGCTCTATAGCATGATCGCCTGTCTGTACCCACACATGACCCCCGCTAACGGAGAGGATGTGATTATGGCAGGGCAACGCAATAAAGTTGAACGGATCAAAAAAGCGCTGGTGTATATTAACAGTCATGCTCATGAGCCTATACGTTTACGGGAGATCGCAGATGAGATTGGAATGAGTGAGGGGCATTTTTGCCGTTTTTTTAAGCAGATGGTTCAGAAAAGCCCGGTAGAATATATTAACTATCATCGGATTCAAAAGGCTTGCAGGTTGCTGGAGCAAAGTGATCGCAAAGTGGTTGATATTGCGCTGGATGTTGGTTTTGACAATCTAAGCTATTTTATTGCGACCTTTAAAAAATGGAACGGCCTGACCCCTTCGCAGTACCGTAAGCAGCACGAAGCAGA
>NZ_WUDQ01000774.1:0-1383 GCF_009827695.1 Paenibacillus sp. OT2-17
GTTGAAGGCAGCGGGTGTGCATACGCCTTCAGGCCTTTACTGGCAGGGGATGGACGATTATGATCCGCAGGTGGTGGAGCGTTTGGGCTACCCGGTTATTGTGAAGCCGAATACGGGGGGATCCAGCATCGGCATCCAGCTTGTACAAAATGAGAAGGAACTGCTGTCGGCTGTTCAGGGGGCTTGCAGCTTGGATCAAGCGATCTTGATTGAGTCCTATTATGAAGGGACGGAGATTACCTGCTCCATCGTAGATGGCGAGGTATTGCCGATTATTAGCATTAGCTCCGCTCGTTCGAAGTGGTTCGACTACAAAGCAAAATACGAGGTCGGCGGCGCTGAGGAGAAGGTGGTCGAGCTTCCCCCCGTTATTGAGCAGCGTGTGCGCGAGGCGGCACTGGCCAGCTACCGGCTGCTGCAATGTAAGGTCTATGCAAGGGTCGATATGATTTTGTGTCAGGATAGACCTTACGTGCTGGAAGTGAACACATTACCGGGAATGACCGCCAACAGCCTGCTTCCGAAGAGTGCGGCAGCTGCGGGTATAACCTTTACACAGCTACTGGACCATATTATTGCCAGCTCGCTCCATGAGCGGAAACAGGAATGGGGGATGGCGTAATATGTTTAGTGAAAAGGGGACAGGGCGGTTTGTATCCTCGCGTGTACGGGATATTCGGCCATCGGGAATTCGCGCTTTTTTTGATCTGAATGCAGCAGGCGGAGGTACAATCGCCCTTGGGGTCGGAGAGCCTGATTTCGTTACACCGGAAAAGGTACGTGAAGCTTGCATTCAGGCATTGCGTGAAGGACAGACGAAATATACTTCGAATGCCGGCTTGATGGAGCTGCGGGAGGAGATCTCGGCTTATTTTTCCAGCAGCTTCGCGCTTTCCTATGACCCTGAGCAGGAAATGATTGTGACGGTGGGGAGCAGTGAAGCCGTCGACCTGGCGCTGCGAGCAGTGATCGATCCGGGTGACGAGGTGCTGATTCCAGCACCAAGCTATATTGCCTATGAACCCATTACCCATCTGCATGGCGGTAAAATTGTAGAGGTGGCGGCTACGGCAGAGGAGCAATTCAAGCTGACCCCGCAAGCGCTGCAAGCGGCAATTACACCTCATTCAAAGGTTTTAATGATCAATTATCCCTGTAATCCGACTGGAACAGTTATGACGGAGCAGGATTGGCTGCCGATGACAGAGCTCATTATCAAACATAATCTGGTCGTCATTTCGGATGAAGTGTATGCCGAACTGACTTACGGGAGAAAGCATGTCAGTATCGCCTCTTTGCCGGGCATGAAGGAGCGTACGATTGTCATCAGTGGTTTTTCCAAAGCATTTGCGATGACAGGCTGGCGGGTAGGCTATGCGTGCG
>NZ_WUDQ01000775.1:0-1380 GCF_009827695.1 Paenibacillus sp. OT2-17
TGATATTCTGAGTCGTGAGATCAAACAGCGAAAAGATGCCCTCCATGAATTTGAAAAAGCCGGTCGTGATGAACTTGCGACAAGCACTAAAGCAGAAATAGAGATCATCGCTCAGTACCTTCCCGAACAACTTTCTGAGGAAGAAATTAAAGTTATTGTACAGCAGACCATCCAGGAAACCGGTGCTTCTTCGAAAGCCGAGATGGGGAAAGTAATGACGGCCTTGATGCCTAAGGTAAAAGGCCGCGCTGACGGTAAGCTCGTGAACCAAGCGGTTCAGCAATTTCTGCAATAAACCTGCGACAAACAGGAAAACACAACACCCTCTGTTTACAGAGGGTGTTATTTCTATATATGCGATGCCTACCATAGAATGTAATGGTGAGAAGATTCTTATATGTAAGCGCTATCGTTAATTGTATGAAACGTGATGTCCGTTGGGTGCGTAAAGTATCTGACAGCCGTCAGGATTAGCAATATACCCAATAATTTCACATTAAATCCTGAAAACTGTATAGTTTGTCTAACAAAGTTTGGTATGCTGTAATATAGAAAGATCGAAAGGGGGAGAGAAATGCATAGAGAACATCACCACTCCAGTCGCAAATTGATCTTTTTAACGTTGTGGATTATGGTATCCGTTTTGCTGTTACCCTTAGTTCATTCCGAATCAGCGGCGGCCCAAACTAAAGGTGGAGCTGTGATTGTTATACCAGTTGATCAGGAAATTGAGCAAGGTCTGGGCAAATTTATGGAACGTGGATTTGCAGAAGCAGCAGATTCCAAAGCAGGTCTGATTTTACTGGATATTAACACTCCCGGTGGACGGGTAGATACAGCGGAGAAGCTGGGCAAACTGATTAAAGACAGTCCGATTCCGACCGTAGCCTATATAAGGGGCGAAGCGGCCTCAGCGGGTAGCTATATTGCGTTGAGCGCAAACAAGATTGTTATGAAACCGGGGAGTATTATCGGAGCAGCAGCGTTAGTAGACGGTAGGGGGCAGGCTATCACAGATCCAAAAACGGTAGCTTGGTGGAAGAGTAGCATGGCATCTGCCGCAGAAGCTGGTGGACGTAATCCAGATATTGCCAGAGGTATGGTTGACTCCAAAACGACCGTATCTATTCCAGAGATGAACTTTAATAAGGAAAATGGTCAGATCATTTCTTTAACCAGTGAGGAAGCGCTGAAGTTGGGTTATGCGGATTACATCGCGTCTTCCGAACAAGAAGTTATCCAGTGGATGGGTTACAGCACGGATGATGTAATTCATGTGGAGCGAACATGGGCTGAAAAAGCAGCCGAGATATTGACTAACCCAATTGTGCAGACGTTGCTTTTATTTATCGGTATCGCGGGTGTCGTTATTGAGTTGCT
>NZ_WUDQ01000776.1:0-1375 GCF_009827695.1 Paenibacillus sp. OT2-17
GGAGAATTTGTCCATTCATATAAACCCGGAACGCTTGCTCTTTCTTTCCTGAACAGCTCAGTTGAAGGGGCAGATGTTCAAACGATTGCCTGGATCGCACTCATGATGAAACAGACGGGCGCGGATATTCATGCCATTGGAGATGGTGGTTATGCAGGAACACCTCTTCCTGAGAACGTATACCAGCTTGCGCTGTCCATTAAAGGACGCAGACATACAATCAAGAGAATGGTAGGAAGAAGCCGGTAACGATTGACCCCGTGTAATTCAGAGACTCTATATTCTTTTCGTACTCCTTGGAGTGCGCGTAGAGTCTTTGAATTACCACCATCCATGTAAACGTTTACTTTTATAGAAAAATGCCAAATGAGGATTAAAGGAGCGAGCAGTATGTCCAATGAAAAACTGGCAAAAGACATTTTAGCGTCCGTTGGCGGAGAAGGAAATGTCTCTAGCTTGGTGCATTGTGCCACTCGGTTAAGATTTAAATTAAATAGCAGGGATCAGGCCGACAAGAACCAAACACAAAATATTCCCGGGGTTATTACAGTTGTTGAAAACGGTGGACAATATCAAGTGGTCATTGGAAATACGGTAGGGGACGTATATAAAGACATTTTAAAGATCAGTAGCCTTGGAGATGACGACAAATCGAATGCATCCGCTGCTCCTGAAGGCAACTGGTTCAACAAAACGGTGGATATTATTTCCGGTATTTTCACACCATTTTTGGGGGCGCTGGCAGCTTCCGGTATTTTGAAAGGGCTTTTATTAATGCTTGTCTCGTTAGGATGGCTCACCAAAACAGGTGGTGTCTATTCGATCTGGTTCGCTGCCGCAGATAGTATCTTTTATTTCCTGCCGCTAGCGATTGCAGTCACTTCTTCGAGAAAGTTTGGAGCGAATACGTTTGTAGCGCTTGCAGTAGCGGGAGCTCTGGTATACCCGAATATTATTACTTTGTATAACGATAAAGTGGATATTACGTTCTTCAATATTCCAGTTGTTCTTATGAGTTATACTTCTTCGGTTATTCCAGTGATTATCGCGATTTGGTTGCTATCGATTCTGGAGAAATTCCTGAATAGAGTAATTCATGATAGCGTGAAAAATTTTATAACGCCACTTATCTGTCTAATGGTCATTGTTCCCTTGACTCTGATCGCGGTTGGACCGATTGGAATATATGCCAGCTTGGGAATGGCTAAGGGCTACACCTTCTTATACAATTTGAGTCCGATTGTAGCGGGAGTCATTGTAGGTGCCGGGTGGCAGATGTTAGTTGTTATGGGGCTGCACTGGGCGTTTATTCCTATCATGTACAATAACATTGCGGTATACGGTCATGATACTTTGAAACCCTTATTTGCGCCTT
>NZ_WUDQ01000777.1:0-1374 GCF_009827695.1 Paenibacillus sp. OT2-17
TTCAATTCGTCGATCCGCACGAAGAAACATTGGGGGCTTCATCGTCCGCCAATGTTTCTTCGTGCGGATCGACGAATTGAATGCTGGCCTGCGCATCAGGTGCAAGCAGTAAGACATCGTTTTTTTCGGTCTGTACGAAATGCTTCCTCAAGTGTAACACACCGGATGTCGACTTAAACACGACGAGGCGATGCGCCCCAGGCGAGCTCGGGATAAGCTGTTTGCAGGACAGCCTGCGGAAAAGTCTCACGCTTTGAGGGATGTATATGTCGTATCCTTCATTCGGCAAAAAGGAAATTTCTTTTCCGTCAATTGTTGAACGTTCCATGTTGTGCTCCTTAACCAAATGTATTTTGAACCGCGGTTCCAAGCAAGACATGCATAGACAAGTCAATTGTCGCAAGCCCGGTTCTGTTTTTTGTGCTATAAAAAATCAGAAATATATCCATTGTTCAATCATACCAAACTCCTTAACATAAATTGAAGATGATTTTCATTCTCATTAATGTTTTAGGGGGCTTTACCATGCGAAAGAGAAAAATGTTCCAAGGCATACTTGTCATGCTATTTATGCTTCTGCTTGCTGTAACAGCGGCATGTTCCAAAAAAGAGGAGGCAGCACCATCTGCGTCAGCTAACGGGGAACAGGAAAGAGCTAAAGAAATAACGGTTTCATGGATGAGGGATTTGGGTCCATCTAATCCGCACGCGTACTATCCATCACAGCTGTTCTCACAATCCATGATTTACGAACCGCTGGTTGAGTACGGCGAAGGGGGAAAAATCAAGCCTCATTTGGCCACCAGTTGGGAGATTAGCGAGGACGGCAAAGAATATACTTTCCATCTTCGGGAGGACGTCCAATACTCGGACGGAACACCGTTCAACGCCGCTAGCGTCAAGCGTAACATAGACGCGATCCTGCAAAACAAGACGACGCATAGTTGGCTGGGAACGGCCAAATTGCTGGATCACCTCGAGCTTGTTGACGAGTACACCGTCAAGCTTGTCATGTCAGAGCCGTACTATCCGGTTTTGCAGGACTTAACGACCGTGCGTCCATTCCGCTTCTTGGCCGATGCAGGCTTCCCGGAAGGGGACAATACGCTGGAAAGCATTCAGTCTCCCATCGGCACGGGGCCATGGATGCTTGAAGAATACAAGCAGGATGAATACAGCGTATTCGTGAAAAACCCGAACTATTGGGGCGAACAGCCTGAACTGGACAAGATCACGGTCCGTATCATACCGGATGCCGAAACTCGGGTACTAGCCTTCGAGAAAGGCGATCTTGATCTCATTTTCGGAGAGGGTTCCATTAGCCTTGACGAATTCACGCGCCTGCAAAAGAACGATGCATTCGAAACGGAAGTA
>NZ_WUDQ01000778.1:0-1372 GCF_009827695.1 Paenibacillus sp. OT2-17
TGGTCCAAACGGATGTCGGATGGGAATGGGAAATGTTGTCCATGAAGGAGCGCATGGACATTCCAATGATAGATTTATCGAACTACGGTGCAGAGATGCAAAATCGTATACTCTCACATATATTGCCTGCATTCTTTATGAACCCTTATGAAACAACCGGAAACTTATTATATCGTATTGCGCTTGTCCGCCTCAATTTAAGGGATCATTTGCTGCTGCTCCCTTGTTCACATCTCATCTATGATGGCATGAGCGGAGAGGTCGTTAAGAGTGAGTTGTACCGTGCATATGATGATATGAGCAATGTAAAAGGGCAACTAGCAGGAAGCTACCGTGATTATGTGAGTCAGGTCCGCAAAGGACCTCAGGGCATGGGCGATCAAGAGATTGTTGACAAATTTCACTTGTCCGCATTTGCTGCTGCTTCGGATGCTGTAGTCCTCGCAATTGATGAGCGCAACCATACAACGGGCACAGATGTGACAGTAGAACTTGCAGATTGGAATGATTCTGACGCAATCGGACACATGTGGGACTTGGCTATACGCCTAGCTAACCGCTTTTTCCGCAGATATTTGCAAGTGGACGAGATTCCTATTCTTCTCACCAATTATGGACGGGCATACGAGGACAAGCAGTATTTTGATATTATAGGTGAATTTATAGACCAAATCCCTGTACTGCTTACAGATGCGGATGAACATGGGCATGAGATCAGAAACAGTATGCAGTTGGCCGTATCGCGTAACCTGAATTTTCTAAATCTCATATACAATGATGAAATGGCTTCGTTGTATCCGCAGTCTAACAGGTATCTGAAGCATAGCCTGAATAAGCTACCTATTGTCTTCAATTACCTTGGCGAAGCGTCAGATAAATATCAGCTGTTTAAAAATATCGAGCCAGAAGAGAGGGACATCTATCGGGATCCAATCATTTTCTTTACTGTTCAGCATGTGGAAAATGTATTGCAAATCTCACTGGAACTTCCTTTTGAAGAAAATCCAGAAACCGTTAAAGCGTTGTTGGAAACAGAGCTAGCGAATTTACTAGTAACAGACGAAAATGGAATAATGTCCACCTAATTTTCACTCAAGGCATTAAAAACAAGCTCCGAGTTCAAAATAGGGAAACTGGGCCCCAAAGCTTTCAAATGGCTTTGGGGCAATCTAAACAAACCACAAAAGCCGCAAGTCTCCAATAACCCCGGAGATTTACGGCTTTTGTGGTATGAATGTAGCGAAGTTTTATGTAGCAATGTCGCTGAATTAAAGCTTGTTGTAATAGATCTTTATGCCAAATAAATGACATTTGGTGTATGCTGATGGGTGCCGCGCAATGGTTTGAGATATGAACTTAGTGAACCTACGAC
>NZ_WUDQ01000779.1:0-1372 GCF_009827695.1 Paenibacillus sp. OT2-17
GGCACGTCCGGACATTTGAAACAGTACCTTCCGAGCGGTATCCAGCTGATGGGGGAGTGGAGTGAGGTCTTGCAAATGCTGTAGACATTGAAGCTCATCGAAGCTCGGCACCAGCTTGGCTTTTTCAGCCTCAATGGCCAGCTGATACAGATTCCAATCTCCCCAAGGGCCACCTTTGCGTAGGCGTTGGTCCAGCTCATCCTGCCAGCTTCGATCAAATTGCACCGGAACAGGCAGTGGCGCTTGATTGTGTATATGCGGGGAACTTGTCGATTTGGCTTTCATGATGATTCCCTCCCTCCTGGTAGTAGCACAGTTGAAGCTCTTGGTTCTGTCACATATGTGGCATCTATTTAGCACAGATCGTAGATGTAGTATGGACGGAAAAAGATATCTTCATAACAGGAGGGATGAAATCCTTTAGCTGCCTTCCATTAACTTTTGGAGTTTACTTTCCGTAGAGGTTTGCGCATTGGGGGTGTAAATGCTACAACGGAGATCAACACTGCCTTGTACCTGAAGAGAAGTCAGGTCAAATAGCATTTTGCCAGCCTTGGCATGACGAAATTCAATGAGCACCTCCGGTGCGGAGCTTACTTCACTCTGATTCCAAAGCTCGTTAAACTCTGGGTAGGTCTGGCTCATATTTTGTATAAATTGTGCATACCAGGGGTCTGTCACGTATTGCCCGTAATAAGCGCGGAAAATAGCAAGGAACCCCTTTACAAAGTGTTCCCAGTTCACGGCTAGACTTTTAAACTCCTTTTTGGTGAATAGCAGTTCAATCATATTGCGTTGCTCATGGGGTAGCTCGGCAAAATCCATAAAAACATGAGCAGCAGCGGCGTTCCAGCCGACAATATGACAGCGCCGATCTGAAATAATAGCAGGGCAGTAGTGCAGCTCTTGTACGATCTTTTGCAGAGAGGGGGAAATGACGGCTTGCTCTGCAGGAGCAGGAAGGCTGTGAGACCCGGCCTCAATCGCCAAATCATACAAATATTTGCGCTCGTCTGTGTTCAACTGCAATGCGGCAGCAATAGCATCCAACACAGAGGCGGACACCTTAATATCTCGTCCTTGTTCCAGCCAGGTATACCAGGTCGTACTGACACCTGCCAGCTGAGCGACTTCTTCTCTGCGCAAGCCTGGTGTTCTGCGACGTGATCCTTGGGGGAGACCGACCATATGTGGGTGTAGGCGGGCTCTTTTCGTTTTTAGAAAAACAGATAGTGCTTCCAGACGTGCTTCCGTTTTCATAGGTATTTTCTCTCCATTCAATGGGTATATCCGAAGTGAGCAATAAGGCGTTTACTATAGTAGTGTTCATTATACCAGGATAAACAAACACTTGTAATAGGATAAGACGAGG
>NZ_WUDQ01000077.1:0-13589 GCF_009827695.1 Paenibacillus sp. OT2-17
CCCCCCACCTGATCCAGCACCTCGGCGAAATGCCTGGCTTCCGCTTTTGCTGCGTTTACACTAGTTGCATCTACAAAATGGTAAGCTCCCAGGAGAATCCCGGCTGCCTTGATCCCTTTTGCATTCGTGATAAATGTCGGATCAACGTAACGCTGTCCTTGACTCGCTTTAATAAAGGCAAACGATTTACCATCGGCTCGTACACGTTTCCAATCAATCGTTCCCTGATATCGGGATACGTCAATGCCTTCGGCAGCGTTAGGGCTGCGATTCTGCATAAGGCGTTCCCTCCTTATCATTCATAATGTTGTAGCTCACTCTGTCTCTGTTATCCATATGCTTGGACCATCCATACGGTCTGGGCTTTTCCACTTTTACACCGAAAAAAGGGCAAAAAGGTAGTCTGCCTATTTTGGTAGTGTCCACTGGTGGCACTTTATGAAGCTTTATTTTCTTTGTCGGAAGGGTCGGTTGGCTTTATTTTTTCTCCACTCGACTTAGACTCAAAAATAGCTACCGCATTCCGCAAAATATCCGGCATCGGCACTCCCATTCTGCCCACATTTTCAATAATGGACAACAACTCGTTCGCTAAATAAAAGAAAACGACGGCATCCCGGAAGTAATGTGCATCCCCGAGAATACCGTCGATTAGATGAGCTACCGTAATGAGCAAAAACACGGTAACCTTGCGAAAAATTCCGTAATACCCCTGGCGACTTTTTAGCTCCCCATTAATCCAGGCCGCTGCCCATCCGGTGAAAAAGTCGATCACGACCATCCACCACAGCAACGTCAACATTGTGGTCCACCCCCCGAAAAAATAACCGATCAAGGTCCCCGTGGAAAAACCCAGCCAAATCTGATCGATCTTTTCATGCATGTTTGTTCCCCCTTCTGAACCAAGGTGTAAAATGAATGCCCTTGGACTGATCCAAGGGCAAATAAACAATTATCTTTGTTTTGTTCTCTATACTGTTTTTTTTCGGAAAATAGAGTTATACCATTTAACCGTTTCTTCCTGTTCATTAAGAGCATCAGTTGATGATGAATCACCTACGTTGCCCGTTACCAGATCAGAACGCTTGGATAAAATAATCTTCATTACTTGTTCACGTTGCTTTTCATCTAAAGCATAGCTTCCCAGGATGGTTGCAATATCACCTTCTCCGCGATCATAGCGGGTGATGCAAGCATGAGCACAAATACGCAATTGAGCCTCTGTTAAAGCGGTCATAGTTATGACTTCACCTCTTTTATATAAAAATTTCTGCTATATATAATAGCCTGTACACGTTATTTTCCTGTGCTGCCAAGCATGAACTGGGTCAGCGTCACTTCGAGATCTGCAATACGCTGCTTCAATTGATCTGTCTCACTTGGCTGTTGCTCTGCTTTTTGTGTCAATTCCTTAATTGCTTCCTCACTCAATCCTTCACTCCAGAACGTCGTTGGGTCTCTTCGTTCTGGAGCCGTGAATGTCTGAGCAAAATATACAGGTTCATCCCCACGTTCGTTTTCCGGCTTGTTTCGCAATTCATCATGCAGCTTCTGAAATACTGCCTGAGCCTCCTTGCTGAGCTGCTCGTATGCGTTTTGTGCTTCTATCAGCTTTTGATTAAATTCCGCTTCATAGGTCAGCCAGGCTGGAATATCAAAACGAGGATGGTATAGACCGGGTGGTACTGGAATTCCTACTGTATAACCAGCAAGAGTGCTTTCTGAACTTGTTCCATCTATGGTACTAGAGCTACTGTCAGTAAGCCGATGGATGTCTAGCTGCTGGCTTGTATCAGATAGCGTGAGTGAAGATGGAGTATAAAAAGGGACGACACCCGAAAAGGCATCGTCCACTAACTCGTCTTCTAGATAGAGGCCATCTGTATTTACTTTAGGTACTAATTTCATGTGTAATACCTCCTTATTGTTCAGCTATAAACGAAACCCCGTCCAGCCACACAGCCGTGTATATAGTGTTCTGAATCATGACAGTTCCGTTCGTGTTTATGACTACGGTGGAATTGCTGGATTCGTTACCGCCGCCGTTTGATCTTACCCGTATCTCCGTTCTTATAGCGGGTCTATACTGCGCGGGAAGGGTAAACAATATAGTTCCAGGTGTTGTAACTCCGCCTGAAATTGAATCTCTGAAATAGACTACGTTATCGCTAAGTTTAATGAAACTGAACAATGACGAAGCCCATCCATTAATCAACGTGGGCTTGATCCATGAAGGGCTATCCTTATCAGCCTTCTTATTCTCCAGCACAGACACCCGCGCCGTGTTCTGCTGTACGCTATCTACCAAATCCGCAAGCAGCGTCTTTTCGTTGGCTGCGTAGTAACCAACAAATGCAGCGACAGGCGATTTGTCCAGCATTAGGTACGTGACACTGTATACTTCGGACGTAATGTAATTGTAATCCGAAGTATAAGCAATATCACCAGACGGATCAGTTGTGGAGACAATCCTAAAAGTGGCGTCTCGTTTCGACGATCTGAACACATGTAATATTTTCTTGACTCTATTCTTTAGTAGCGACTCGGGCAACCCACTGCTATTTATCTGGTAGTTGATACCTACAGATTCAAACTGAGGTTTCGCAATCTCACGCAGTACAATCCCCGTACCAACTTCAACCTGATTATCACCCTCAACGAAGGATAACTGCCCTTCGGAGACAATCGGTTCTACCGTAGGTGTAGCAAGTTGATATACGAGTCGGTACGGCGTATAGCCTGCATATGATGTTTGCGGAACGGATTGGGTGAAATTAGCTGCACCGACACGTTGCACCCAATACTTTGTACCTGTACCTGACCATGTCGCTGTTGTTGCCGCTTGTGCTTGTGCTGGCGTTATGGTATTAGCGTCATACGCTTTATACCCGTAAAAGTATGCTTTGATGTCGTCTTGTGTCGGGCCGTAGCTGTCAGCCCATCCACTATCTGCAACTGGAATACCAAAGTAAATATCCCCCGCTGCTGTAACGGCGTTCGTGTCGGCGGTGTTGCCTGTACTTCCTTGAGGTAAAATCTTACCATCAAATTTTACACCGATACCGCTACCCGCTACCGCGCCTGTTGCCGCCCCTACCAATCTTACCTGTCTGACTCCAGCAGTAGCGCCGCCCTCACCTAGCACCCATGCCCTATTACCATCAAGCGTCAGCCCTTGCCACTTCTTAGATTTGAAGTATTGACCATCACGCTCAAATACCGTATCAGCGTTAGCACCAGTAACCGGATCGGCGCACAGGTCTGTTTGCAGCGCCAACATGGAATCTTCACGCGGTTTGAATGGTTTGGCTGTGCTGCCGATGTTGAGCATTGGGTTTTCTAGTGTAAATGTTCCAGCTCCAGTGTTTGTGGTGTAAATCCTAACTCTCGTAGTTGTCGTCTTGGTCGTGAATGTTACTGTGACATTCCGATTTTCGTTATCATCCGTTTTGTATACGCTAGATTCAACGCCAGCAGAATCCAATTCAACCATAGTGAGCCTTCCATTCACCTTAGCGGAAAACATATAAGTCTTGCCTGTGACAACAGCAACATCAATACTCGACAAATCCGTTGATACGGTAGCTGTCGTTTCTAGTTTGTACGGGTTAATTACCTTAGCACGGGGGCTAAGTGTCCACTCGTAAAACGGTGGGATTAGATTTTCCCCATACCGAATCGCATATGGATTACGCACAGGCGTTACGCTGTCTACATATGGATATTTGGCAGCTACCTGTTCAGCAACCATGCTATCCAGCGCAGCATATTCTGAGGCGCTAACCTCATAGAGACGAATCGCGTCTGTATAAAAAGCTTGACCCGTTGCTGTGGAAACCGCTGAAACTTCCAAGTTTATCGCAGTATCGTTTGCCGGTGCACATTTTGTATAGATCGTTACAAATTGACTCTTATCTATGGACTGCTTGAGCGCCTTATTACCACCCGTAGAAAAGTTTACATAAATATTGTTTGAAGCATTGATGTTTTTAACATCAGCCAGGGCGATATAGTACCTTCCGCCAGTAAGCTTTAATCCGCTACTGTACACGTTATACACGCCGGTGGCATTCTTTGCAGTGACCTTGATAGATCCCGCACCTTGCGCCTTATTAGATGTATCAACTGCAAGATCAGCTTCCCAACCTAAAAGGCTACCGATTTGATCGCCAGAGCCTGCGCGCCCAAGCAGGTTAACCAGCATTCGTCCGGTTATTCCGGACAAAGAAAATGGAGCCGCCTTAACAGCGTTAAGAATCTGAACCCCAGGTTCCAAAGTTACCGTCTTACGCTCTGTCGTATCCAGACGCTTCTTGATCGCATTCACACCATCATTCACATCACCTGCAAAATCATCTACAGCGCGCCAGTTTTGGTCCAAATACTTCTCCAGATCAAAATACGTGGTTTTGGGCGATGTGCGGTCAATTTGATTTAAGCCAAGATTTGGTGTTTTTTCGCTTGCCATGTTATGCGCCACCTCCTAAATATCTATCCTGGGTTGTATGTTCATTTTCATAGAGGGTCATAGACTCGACCTCGGCAATGGTCAAGTAGCGTAATTTGTACTCTACTGCCATGTGAGCGGGCTTGATCTCCTCAATGGCTGCTTTAAGATCCTCCACGTTGGGCGGAATCCCGATGGTATCGATAAATTTGACGGTGAATCCCCATTCGGCGGGATGAAAAGTGACATCTACCGTGCCTCCGTCATACGCTTCAGCTACATTTTTGACAAGCCGGCCAGAAAAAGTTCCTGCCCCTCGCAGCTTCGATTCCACCACCGCACGCCGTTGGTCCAATGGCTTCGTCGGATCGGTTTCGATACCCAGCTCCATTTCCCAGCGTTCCAACCCCCATGTGGCGGTACGTACGAAAAACTGTCCCACCGTTGCATCCATTGCAAGATACAAGGCATCCAATTCGCTTCCTTTAGCATCCATATCGGAACGCATCACACGTGAGGTTTCATAATAGGCAGGCAAATAGGAAAGCAGCTCGCGTCCCCGCTCGCTGCTCATTTGGCCCACTGTATCTCCCGCTATGGTTACCCGATTAACAAAATTGTCAATACGGTTTGCACGTTTTTCCTGCTCTGGATTGTTCAATAAATCTTCAAAGCTGTTCGTTCCATTGTTACTCACTAACGCTCACCGTCCCCAGCACTGCCACCTGACCTGATCCAATCTCAATATTCTGATTGCTCTGTCCATTGATTTTCAGTTCAGAGAAATCAATAATAATCGGAATGTCCAGCAGCACAGCAGAAATCCGGGTATATCGTACCAACGGGTCTTCCTTGTAAAAAGCAAGCTGCTTCAAATACGTCCGCACACCGCTTTCAATCAGCTTTTTGATTTCATCCAGTGTGGACGGCTTCTCTTTGGTACGCTGTACCTTGACTGAGATGTTAATCTCCACTTCTGCCGCTGGCATGATCGTCACCACAGGGCCCGCTGGTGCCAGCCCTTCTCCTTGTCCATCCTGAGTCGGATCAATATACTTCTGCACCGCAGCCACGATATCCGGGCTGGCCGCGCGTTTATCCGTATCCAGCACATATAACCCTACTGTTCCCGGCCCTTTCCAGAGCGGAACAACTTCTACGCCACCAACTCCAGCAATCTCATTCGCCCACTGGGTATACTGCGCCTTGTTGCCACTGGTACCCTGGTTCCGCACCTTGGCATAAAAACGCTCCAGCAACAACTGGTCGCTCTCAACGTCTGTACCGCTTTTGGTTTCCTCCGTATTGATCACAGAGGCGACCCCGCTAACCGGGGTTGCCATCACTTGGATGACACCCGCAGGCACATTACCGCTGCGCCCGGGATTCACCGCCCGAATAGCCGCTTCCCCGGCACCTTGTTCATCCAGCGTGACCGATGCCGTGATCGCATACTCAATGGAGGCTTCCCCGGATACATCATCTGCCGGGGTCGCCACCAACGTTCCCGCCGGGACGGTCGTTCCCGCTGTGCCCGTGAACGTGACCATACCTGAGGCAGCAACTGCTTCTCGCCGTGTCACTCCATGCTCTGCTGTCCGCAAATCCAGCTCCGGCGAGTGAAAATCCGGGTTGTCGCTGGCTGCGGTGCTGGCAAAGCCACGTCGCAGTAGCTCCTGCGCCCAGATTGCCGCTTCGGATAGCATAAACGCTACCGGCGCCTGTGCATCCCAAATAAAAGAGCCCTCGGACTTATCCATGTCCGAAGGCACTTTTTCCAGCATCCGATTTAAAATTCCCTCTTCCGTCTGGTCTACCAAATATTCCGGCAAGTCTGCCATTAGATCACCACACTTTCCACAATTTCTGTTTCATCTCGCACGTTCGTAATCTGGCAGCTAAAATGGCACGCCTCACCTTCCCAGCGAAAAGTGAACTGATCCACACTAGCCGTACGTGCATCTGCTAGTAATGCCTCCGTGACCATGCGTTTAATTTCGCTTTCTTGCACACCGTGCCCATAGCTGCTGCCAATTAGCTCCTCCAGCTCACTCCCATAGTCAGGTGAATAGATCACATGCAGGTAGCGAGGAGTGCGAATCGCTTTTTCACACCACTGTACCCAGGCTTCTTTCTCGCCTGTAGTCACGATTTTACGGCTAGGGCTCATAACAAACTCACCAGCTTCAAAATCAAACCGCCAGCTTCGACCAAATACTGCACGGTTATCCTCCAGTACATCCGGGTTGGTCATATCCGTGTCTGTCCAGATCATATCATCCGTTTCGGGAAACAAATTAGCCACGTCCATTCACCACCTTGCATACGACTACCACATCATTGCCGCTATTCACCCGAACCGCCAGTACACGATCTCCGGGCTTGAGTCCTTCGTTCAAACTGAGATTCACATCCTCCAGCTCGTCTTCCCCGATATAAAAGGAAGTTTTCAGCTCTTTGCCTTCCCAATTTTCCGATTCCACTGCGGTTGAGGTGCCTTTATACATATGGCGTGGTACAGATAGCAGTCCCGGCAACTCCGCGACCAGATAATCCTGAAGCTCATGTTTAAAATCGTCCAGCTTGAGTCCCGTGGAGGTAATCGTGCCTAATACCGCGCCCACTCCACTCAGTGCTTGCTTGGTATGCTTATGAAATGAAGATTGCAGCGCGGTCGCCAAATGCCCGTAGGGGTCCTTATTCAAGGTAAAACCTCCTTTTTACATCGTCATACGTTCCGAGCTCCAGCGACATACTGCCGGGGTTACCTAATTCCCTGCTCACCGAAATGACCAATAACTTTATGGAGCCTAACATTACCGCGTCTCCTGCTCGAATCGTGTTCATATCCGGTGCATTTACCGATATCGTTTGTTGTATGCCTCTCAGCTTACTTTTGGCCAACTCACGTGCTGCTGCACCAGACTTGACTTCGTCATCCTGCACGATCACCTGAAGTGTCCCATATTTGGCAATGTCCTTTTCCTCAAGCGCCATCACCTTGGACGGTACCTCATTGCCTGATTCACTGGCAGCCGTAGCCAGTACCTTCACTCTCGTGGCCGCACCTTCCAGCGTACGGGATTGAGTTGTATCCGTGACTCTCTCCAGAGCATACACATCTTTGTTCGTTCCCAGCTCGTACAGCTCCAAGCCGGAAGAAATCATCCGTGGATGATACAGCTTCCCCCCCGCCTTTGCCGTTTCGCGCAGATCTCCCAGCATCATAGAATAGATGGACTGTGTGCGGTATACGGCGCGTCCCAGCGTTTTTTTCGTATCTGGCAATGAAGCGATTTTCAGCTTCCAGTCCCTAGCATACTTCTGAAAACGCTGAGTAGCCGTCTGCTTGGCAGGAAGTAAATATTCATCCTCTGACTTGTCCAAATACACCGTACGGTCATATAACGTCAGCGTCATACGTTTGAGCCCGTTGTTAGAGGTTTCCACTTCCCAGATCACCGCTGGAGACAGCAAGGGGACATAATCCTTTTTGCCATAAGGAATCCCACTAACCCGGATCGACATCCCTGGAGAAATGGGCGGCATATCCGACGTAACGACCAGATTGACCGTGCCCTGATAGGCGATTTGCTCCAGCGAATCCCTCAAATTAATGTTCTCCACGAGAGGAGATAAATCATATTTATCCTGTAAAATGACTTTGTAGCTCATGATAACACCAGCTTTTGACCCGGTTTAATTGCATTCGGATTTTGTCCAATGACCTTTTTATTAAGCTGATAAATACGACTCCATTGCGAACTATCCCCCAACTCCAGCTTGGCAATTTTGGACAAGGAATCACCCGACTTAACCGTATATGTTTTTTTCTTTTCTTTCATATCTGTGCGAGGTTTTTTGTTGACCGCAGCCGCCTTACTTCCCGTGACGCCAGCTTTTTTGGCAACTTTCATATCACTCCAGGTCCGCAGTGACAGATCAAAATTCACATCCCCATACTCGCCGCCGCGAAAGGTGGAATTATGGGATGCCACAATTACTGGCACATTCACGGCTGTCTCCGTAATGATAAAACGTAACGGGTTCTTGGATAACAAAAAGCCATTCAACGTGTTCATGGCCTCCTGTGGATCAGGGATATCTTCGTATGTGCAATACGCTGGATTGTATTCTTTCGGAAAAAAAGAAGAGAAGGAGATTTCCTTCACCTTCTCCCCTTGTGGGAAGTCAAACTCCCCATAGGATAAAATCGTCGTTGTATCAAATCCCTTTTGCCGTGAGATCGTCACTTCCTCAGGATTCACCGGAAACTGAAATTTTTTCCCTTTACCATCTGTCAAACTAAATTCCATCTCTTTCCTCCTTCCCCGTTGCTACCATCTACTCCATTACATAGCTCCAGCGCCTGCTGGCTTGGTATTCTGCGTTGCACGCAGAATTTCAGCTTTGAGACGGTAGCCAATTTGCGTAATAAGCCCATCCACATCCAGCTTGTTCTCATGTACAGTGACCTGTACAGCCCCCGCAGGAAGATTGAATTGGTTGGTGGTTTCCGTTTTAAAATCCTTCAAAAAGCCAGACAGTGTTCCCATTTGTTCAGGACTGATCTGTACTACTTGAGGTGTCGGATTACCATTACCTTTGCCTTTAGCTTTGGCTCCATTGTTCGCATGAGCCGCAGTATTCAGTAGTGGGTTTGGATTGACTCCCTGGTTAACTATAGCCATCGGTCCGTAAGGATTAGGAACACCTTTTACGCCTGGTTGCGGAGGTACGTTTGCAACTGCACTAGCACTATAATTTATAGCCATAGGCGTTAAGGGCTCAAATGACTTACCTAAATTCGAATGAGGTGGGATTGCTGGTTTAGAGGTTGCTGGTTTAGGAGCTTCAGGAGGCTTAGCTGGCTCTTTCTTAGGTTCATCTTTTTTACCAAAAGAAAAGAAATCAGAAAAGCCTTTACCAAAATCTCCAGCCTTATCAGAAAGCCAGCCTGTAACCTGGGAAGCTTTTTCTCCAAGGAATTTACCAGCGGACTTCGCTTTGTCCATCATGGCTGGACCATAATCTGAGACTAATCCACCAATTTTCCCACCGACAAAGTCTCCCGCCATACCCCCAAGTGTAGAACCAACCACAGTACCAATACCCGGAAGCAAAAATGAACCGATAGCTCCGCCTAATGCAGAACCAGCAGTCCCACCAACTGTGGAACCGATAGCTTCTGCACGTTCTTTACCGGAGGTAGCCTTCGCGATGTTCACAATATCCATTCCATAGCTTAAAGGTCCCAACAGTTTTTTTGCTCCACCTTTTAAAAAGTTCTTAAATAGGCCTGATCCAGCTTCCTCAGCTGCACCAGCAGTGCTTGGGTTTATAATGCTAGAAGCGGCGCTAGAAACTGCATCTATAGCAGTACTGCCACCACTTTTAATATTCCCAATTATTCCACCGCCGCCTTTAAAAAAATCCATTCCGCCTTCCAGCATATCTCCAGTACCGCCGAAACTTTCAAGAACTTCACCAGCAGCCTTACCTAGACTACCTTTATTATTCCATATTTTTTTTGCTCCATTTACTAATTTTTGCCTTTTTGTAGTCCCCCCGACTGGTCCAGCTTCAGTCCACACTTTTTTTAAATCTTTGGCTTTAGTTTTTAATTCAGAAAATCCCTTCATGCCTTCGCCAAACTTTTTGACACCCCCGAGGGTGTCTTTAAGATTTTCTAAAAAACCCTTGGGCTCTTCTTCTTTTGTTTCACCACCGAGTTTCAGAGAGCCTAACTTAGTACTTAAATCCGCAATAGCGGCCGTATTGGCCTCTACAGCAGTAGTATTTGCTTTCAAAACCGTACTCAGGTTGTTATCAGACTTAACCGGACCTACTTTAGCAGTGCCGCTATTCACCTTCACATTTACATTCCCCGAGGCGTTAATAATCTGGGATTTGACCCGGTTAATCTTATTCAACAGATTATCCAAGCCTTTAGAAGCCATATCGTTCAGCACAATTTCCGGGGCCATGCGGGTGCGGCCGATTTTCAACACACGTCCTTGAATCCGCTCAAAATAACGTTCCATTGCACGTAATTCTCTGTTCGCCTTAATGACGTTTTTAGGATCGATCACAAGGTTCATGCGGTAATTTAATGCTTCTGCCATCTATCATGTTCACCTCCTTGTTTATGCTTTTGAAGCTGCTATGCTATCCATTTCCTGTTCGGCAAACGCCAGCAGCAGCATGCGCTCACCACGGGGAAGCCGCCAAAAGTCTCCGGGGCGGAGGTGGTGCCGGACCCACAAGTGGTACAGCATCGTCGTCATTCCCCCGGAGCTGATTAGTTTTTTAGATCAGCAATCTCAACACCAAAACCGGACAGTTCCAGCACCTTATCCCCTACTGCATCCAGTTCACCCGCCAGCAGCATACGGCGGACAGACTGTTCGCCACCGGACAGCTTCAAGCGGCTTGTAATCCGGGGATCGCCCCAACCGTTAAGGGACAGGCCCTTCACTTCCAGCTTTCCAGTAGCTTCCGAAATCAACAAGGCGTTGAACGTTTCGGTATCTACCTTCTCATCCACTGCACCTTTCACAGTCCGTCGAATCGTGCAGCGTTCACGAATGCTGTCCACCTTACTGGAGGTCAGGCCGTGCAGCACAATTTTCATGTCGAGGCGCTTGATGCGGACCGTTTCCTCAGGTAGTTTTTCAGCAGCTTCAAACAGGCTGTCCAAAATTTGTTCTTCTGTCATATTCTCATTCAAGCTCATAAGTCATTCTCCCTTATTGTTCATTTGTATTTGGGGAACGGAACGCTTGACAGCATCCCATCCCCCGTCTTCCAATTTAGTTTGCTACAATCGGATCAAGCAGCTCATAACCTTCAAAGGTGAAGGTCGTTTCTTCCTGTACTTCTTCTCCTGCTGTCCAGTTGGCCAGTTGGATTTTGTCAGCAGTGCAACGAATGAGACGAATACTTTCATGTCCGAAGGCTTCTGGATCATCCAATTTAGTAATAATCTCAAAACGGTTAAAACCGCGACGAATCATATCGGATGTGACCTTGTAGCCACTCATTGTTCCCGTTCCCTTTTTGATACCGCGCTTGTGCACCTTCCACTCATTGCCCACGAGATTCAGCTCGCGTTTTTCCATTTCCACGCTGGCTTCCAGCTTGTTGATATTCGTCTGCCACACCCCGTCCACATGCGCCTGACCATACGTACCTAAAATGACTCTTGAAGCATCCAACATTTCTTTTTCCTCCTCAAAATGATTCATAATATAGTTCGGGATTTCACAAAATCCTCGTTGTTAACAAGCTACACCATTTCTGCTGATTGCCTGCGAATTGCTTATACACGTAAAATGCTTATTTATTGCACGTAAAATGTGCCGAACAGTTGTTCCATCACGTCGGTGAGCTTCACGTTCCATTGCAGGAACACTTGATCCGGCTCCGGTTTGATAACTGGCGCATCTCCGTAGTAAGCTGGGTCGAGAATGACATCGTAGCCGTCTGCTTCGATGACGTTGCTCAGCGACAGCTGTGCCAGGTATTCTTTGATCGCACCGATAAGCGCCAGACGACCTTCCACCGTGTTGTTGATTTTGCCAATGTAAGTCTCTTCGGCTGCACGCTGCAAGTCAGCATTAATAGCATCCATGACACGGATGGAACGAATTTTCTTCCATGCATTGTTTTGTCCAGCAGCCGGGTTCACCAAGCTGTTGATGCCACGCAGCGCTTTGACCTGACGACCATCGAAGAACAATAGGAAGACACCATTACGGACTGCCTGCTCCTGCTCGGAACGTGTCCAGCGACGGGTCACATCCTCAAAAGGTGTAACCGCATACGTCGCCGATTGATTCAGACGTTGGCCTGCGATCAGCCCGGCTACATAAGCAGCCGTTTGGGCGGAACTGTAGTCCGTACCTGCCAGACGTACACCTGTACCGACGTTCACGATGCCTTCGTGGTTCAGCGCCAGGGAACGTGCAGAGGCCAAGCTGACGGCTGTTTTGGACACATCATCTGCCGCAGAACCGCCGAATACAGCGATAACGCCTTTACCTTCGTTGCGAACACGCTTGATCCAGGCAGCAAAGCTTTGCAGCAATGCCAGATCAGCTGCATAATCCAGGGCCAAGACATTAAATTCCTGTCCTTCAAGTGCCTCCTGCATCGCGATGTAATCGGCATTAACCAGCTTGCTATTGCCGCTGTTGCCGCCAGTGAGGTGTACGCCGCTGACATCCACCGGAATGCCGCCGTCGCCAACAACCTCGGCCTTCACCCATACGTTTTCGCTGTTCTCGTTCATGGCCTTGGCAATAGAGGCTGCTGTACCGTCACTGCCTTTGTACGTGCCGAGTAGCTTGGTTCCTTCATAGAGGCGCACCTCACGAGCTTGGTCATCACCCAAAGTTGGCTGTACAGTTACAGCGAAACCATTACCGCGGCTACCTGTGTACAAAGCCTTCAGGCGCAGCACATCCGCCGGGGTCGCACCGCCGCTTTTCAGCGTCACAGATGCTTCAGCAGCTGTATCATCTGCCAAACGGTAGGCTAGAAGCTTTTTCGGACCCCCCAGCAAAGCCAGATACAGCGTCGAATACGCGGTCGCACCGTCCAGACTGTCACCGGAAAAGATTTGGCTGATTGCCGTTTCACTGCCGATCTCTACAAACTCACGTACAGGGCCCCAATTCGCCTTAACGGGTACAACGACCGTACCACGTGACCCACCTTGAATTGCTGAAGCTGCTGCTGCCTGAAAATTCATATACAAACCCGGTAATACCGGTTTATTCGTGTTTTCCCATGTTCCGCCTGCCATAATTAGTCCACCTTCGCTTTCATAAATTGTTCGATTTTAGTGTGTGCTTCTGCTACCGTAAACAGCTTGTCCTGTGTGCCAAAAAATGCGCCTGCCAGCACTTCTTCTTTCACGGAAAACAATTGTTCTGCGTGCTCCTTTAGCTCCTCCAGCGTATAGCGGGGGCCACTTGCTTCCTGCTCGGCATATACCGGGGCCTTCTCATGGTTTTCCAAGGTCACTCGGACCACCTCATTTCAAAATAGGATGAATTTCCACTCTGCGAATCAACGCTGCTTCCTCAGCTGGGCGCATACGCCGCTGTACCAGCATCAGCCGAAGCTGACCGTCTAA
>NZ_WUDQ01000780.1:0-1366 GCF_009827695.1 Paenibacillus sp. OT2-17
CCTTATACAGTTCCGTTCTTGTCCAGTCAAAGACAGGCATAAAGTTATAGCAAATCACCTTGACTCCCACTTTGGCTAATTTTCGAATGGTGTCGATATAAATGTCAATATATTGATCGCGGGATGGCAGGCCGATTTTGATATCATCGTGGACATTTACACTTTCTACGACCGCCGTACTAAAGCCCTTGCTCGTAATCTGATCAGCTACCTCCTGAATTCGCTCCATTTCCCATACTTCACCGGCTACCTTATCATGTAAAGACCAGACAATGCCCATAACTCCCGGAATTTGCCGGATATGATCCAGTGTAATATTGTCGTTGTTTTCACCATACCATCTCCAGGTCATATTCATAACGATACCCTCCCTGATTGTATTTCGTTTGTCTTGTATACAAGATTGAGTTGATCATAAATTATGGGGTTTGTTCTTGTCAATGATAATTTCAGAGGGGTTCGTCAGCTCAAAATGCTTTATAATATAACTAGATTTATAAAGTAAAGGTAGGAATGATATGTTTACAAAAGAAGAAATCATGCAACTGTTGAAAAAAGATATTTTGTCACTGACCTTAAAGCCGGGTACTCTTCTCAGTGAGACGACCTTGTCAGAACGCTTCCAGCTGTCCAGAACTCCGCTACGCGATGTATTGAAGTGGCTTGCGCTTGAGTCCTACATTGATATTTATCCCAAAAAGGGGAACATTGTGTCCTATATTGATCTAGAGTCCGTTGAACAAATTATTTACTTAAGAAGCGCATTGGAAAAGGAGATTATGAAGGAGCTTTCTTCGCAAATTACATTAAGCGATGTACAGAAGTTGAGTGATATTCTAGACAGACAGAGAGCTGTGATTGAAGAAGATCATGCTACGGATCAATTTCTCAGTCTGGATGATCAGTTTCACCAAACCATGTTCCAATTGGTGGGACGGGGGTTTCTTTGGCAGCTCATTCAGCAGTCGAATGTTCACTATATCAGATATCGCAAGCTGCATATGCTGGAAACAGGGAAGCTGATGGGCATCTGGCATGAGCACCAAGCTATGCTTGAATACATGCTGAATAAGGAAACAACCAAAATGGATGATCTGGTTCATCATCATCTCAGAGAGGGTATCCATTCGCTCGATTTTCTCAGGAAGTTCGCTGATTATATCAAGAAATAAGGCAGCTAGCTCAAATTAACATGTATGAATTTTAAAGTAGTGGGTAATTCATGGAGGCTGTTCTACAAGTTGAATATGTCGGTGATAGAGCGAGTAATAAACGC
Source organism: Paenibacillus sp. OT2-17 (assembly GCF_009827695.1). NCBI lineage: Bacteria > Bacillati > Bacillota > Bacilli > Caryophanales > Paenibacillaceae > Paenibacillus > Paenibacillus sp. OT2-17. The sequence goes on from NZ_WUDQ01000780.1 coordinate 1,277, forward strand.
GAGACTGCAGCAAATTTATGGGCGGAAACGTGCCGGCCTGTGTCATTCCATTTTTGCTCGTGAGCATTGTTATTTACCGTCAGGCGGTGG
>NZ_WUDQ01000781.1:0-1364 GCF_009827695.1 Paenibacillus sp. OT2-17
TTATTCACCCGCTCGTGCAGATGTTGTACAATCTTATGAACCGCTTGTTGGGCCTGCTGTGAAATAGCTATATCCTCCTGCGTATTCCAGCGGTCACCTGCTGGCTGCGCGGAAGTTGTGAGTTTGTAATAGCGCGAAAGCTCGTCGCTCGGTAATGGATGATTAAAAAAAGTTCCCCACAAACTGGCGCTATAGCGGTTCCAGCCAAAGCATTCTACATACAACCAGTCAAACCACGCCCGCTCCTCAGGCATCGGCTGAGAGCCGCCGGAATGAGGAGCATGGTGAAGCATACGACCAAAAAAAGCTTCCGAGAATTGCTGATATTCGCGGGTAAACATCAACATTTCGTGCCATAATTCATCCACATCACTACTGAACATAGGCACTCGATTCATAATCGCGCATAGCATAAAATATCGTTTTAGCTCATGCCAGCGCCAATCATATTCTTGCTCCGTCAGCTCAGGGTGGGCTTCGATTACACGACTCCTTACGCTATGAGCATAGGAGGCGGGAATGGATTGCTCCAGTAGCTGCATCAGCTCTGTAATCTCTGGATGACGCTCCTGCGCAAGGGACGAAGGGGATGGGGAGCTGAGGAAAAAAGCATTCCGGCTCCGTGTTTTTCTGTTTCCCCGGTTTCTGCGTATTGCACGGAATATAAACCAAAAAATGATGAGGATCACCACAATAAACAACGTCCAAAAGCTGCTCATACTATCCATGATGGCTGACTACTCCTTTCTGAAAGAACACGGAATTAAGATTTAGCGTTCGTTATTCAGCAGAGCGAATTCTTTTTTTATCCGGGCTAGCAGTTCAGGATTCGTGATTACATCGCAAGCAGTCCATGCCAAAGTTCTCGCAGCCAGCAGCATTCCTTCCATGGCCCGGTCCTGCATCGCCAAATCGCGGAATTCTGGTGTATGCAAGGCATGCTTCTCGTCAATAACTTGAATGTAAGGATGGATAGCAGGGCAATGAAGCGATACATTTCCGATATCCATGGAGCCGTGATCTTCGCCTTCCGTTATATCTTCTTGTGAAATGCCAGCCTGCACCAAATTTGCGGTAAACGCATCGGAAAGTACACGGTTCGTGACCATTTCATCATAAGAAGTCTCATAATTGGAGGTCTCCAAACGACACCCGGTCTGTAAAGCAGCTCCTTCAGCAATTTGAATAACACGGCGAGTCAGCGGGTTCAGTTCTTGACGTGTAGCCGCTCTTACATAAAATTGGGCTGAGGCGTAATCAGGAATAATATTGGCTGCTTGCCCACCCTGGTTAATGATCCCATGGATACGCACTGTACTTTTTACTTGTTGACGGAACGCATTGATGCCATTGAACGTTTGAAT
>NZ_WUDQ01000782.1:0-1353 GCF_009827695.1 Paenibacillus sp. OT2-17
GCGCCTGTCTGTATCCTATGTCCAAATCTTCCAGTATGATTCTCCACGATACCCCATCAACTACAAGGTGGTGAATAGCTATTAGCAGGTGGTCCCCTTCTTTAGTCTTAAACAGACCAACCTTAACTAAAGGACCGTTATACAAGTCCATGCTCCTCTGAATCCTCGACGCTTCCAGCTCTATTTTTTCCCGGTAATTATAGCTGTCCCTAAGGTCTACAATTTCCAATGAAAAATGTTCACCTTCAAGGTTTTTGTTGTATTGGAGTATATTTTGATCCTCTATTTTTACCACTGTTCTAAAAATATCGTGGTGCTCTACAAGCTTTGACAATACTTTTCGAATAATAGCTTCTTCAAATCCGTTACGCCCATATATCATTATTTCCTGATTAAAATGATGGATATCCTTGCTGTCTTGTTTATACAACCATCTTTGTATAGGTGTTATCGGTACTATGCCTTCTACCGGGCCTTGATGAATTCTTCGGCTTGTAGATTGTATATATTCGACGAGTTCCTCAATTACAGGATGTTTGAATAAGTCCCGCATTTCAAGCTTTAGCCCATGGACGTTAAGACGCGACATTACCTGTATGGCTTTTATTGAGTCTCCTCCAAGGCTGAAGAAATTATCTTTTACCCCGATGTTTTCAGTTTTTAGTACGTCTTCCCATACTTTGACCAGTATTTCTTCTCTTTCGTTTCTAGGAACTACATGCTCTACTCCGGTATTAATATTCCCCTGTGGTTCAGGCAATGCTTTCCGATCAATTTTACCGTTGGCATTAAATGGCAGCTGTTCCAGCTGCATGAAATATGCTGGTACCATGTAGTCAGGTAGTTCGTTTAAGAGATGCTCCCTTAGCTCGGAAATGGTCAATTCATTTTCCCCTACAATATATGCACACAGGTACTTCTTCCCTTGCTGCTCTTCCTTTGCAATAACCACTGCTTCCTTAATAGCAGTGTGCTTCACCAGATGTGCTTCAATTTCTCCAAGCTCTATTCTAAAGCCTCTTATCTTTACCTGGTGGTCGATCCTGCCCATGAATTCGATGTTCCCATCAGGAAGCCGCCTTACTAAGTCCCCTGTGCGGTACACTTTTTCGCCGGGAATAAACGGGTTAGGTACAAATTTTTCTGCTGTCAGTTCAGGTCTATTCAAATAGCCCCTTGCAAGACCGCTTCCACCTATCACAAGTTCACCGGCCACTCCTACAGGAGTTAATTGGTTGTGCTTGTCCAGTATATAAAGGTATACATTCTGTAAAGCTTTCCCTATAGGTACTGTTATAAGTTCTTCTGCTATTTTCTTTGTTATACTGTAACCCGCTGCATATATCGTGGACT
>NZ_WUDQ01000783.1:0-1351 GCF_009827695.1 Paenibacillus sp. OT2-17
CTACTTTCCACCTTTTAATGAAAATTCATGGGTGTGAAAGTAGCTTTTTTAGTTTTTTTGGCTGTGACTTTTGACGGAAAGCGAATGATCTATATTTTTAGTCAAAATTCGACAAAAATAGTTCTTTGGCACGTATATTTCTGTTATGATGGAATATATTCGCAACTTTTGGTGTGAGATAACGTCTATAAGGTTGTCTGATATTACATAAGCGCGTATATCAGGTCGCCGCACCGGAGCATGTGGCAAAAAAATTATGAATGGAAGGGTGACGAATGAAGAAATTTGGTTTTTTGTTGTTATTATTTGTCTTCATGTGGGCGGTTCCGGGTTATGGACATGCGGCTGCGAGTGGAACACAAATCTATCTCGACGATCAACAGTTAAGTGTCCCTAGTGGTGCTAAGGCACAAGTAATTGGCGGAAGTACAATGGTCCCGCTACGCGTAATTTCTGAAAATTTGGGATATGACGTGACATGGAAGCAGCAGGCGCGAACCATAACGATTGAGAAAGACAGTACCTCGATCCGAATGATAATCGGAAGTAAGACGGCGACTGTCAATGGAAGCGACATTAGTCTGGATGCTTCGCCTCTGCTGCGTTCCAATTATGCCCTTGTACCGCTTCGTTTTATCGGCGAGCAAATGGGACTGGACGTAAAATGGGACAGCAGCTCCAAGTCCGTAAAATTATATACCCGCAGTAGCGGGTCTGGAAACGGGGAATTTACACCTCCCAAGTCCGGAAATAACAGTACAGGTACTGGTAGTGTTACTGCACCAACGAATAATGCGAACTCAGGTGTTACACAGGTGCAGGGAGTTAGTTTCAGCCAAAACCGTTTAACCATCACAACAGCCAGTGCCGTCAAGCCGAAAGCGTTTACGATGGCAGGCCCTGATCGGGTAGTGGTGGATTTGCCAGCGACTGCGTTTGCTGACAATTTCGGAGAGCAGCAAAAGCTGGATAGCAACTTAAATGGTTCGCTGGACATTGAGAATGAAGCGGATGTGTCCGGTATCCGTTATGCTTTATTCCAAAAGGAACCTTCAACGGTGCGCGTTGTTATTGATTTGAAGCATGCCATGAATTATACCGCATATAATGATGGTTCGAATCGTGTTATCGTCGATCTGGCTTCCAAAGATTCTGTGAATACCACGCCAGACGCAACGTTACCAGATGGCTCACAGCCGGATGACACGCAGACATCACCAACTAACAGCAATGGTAAAAAGGTCGTTGTTATTGATGCTGGCCATGGAGCAAAAGATTCTGGAGCAGTTGGTGTTTCAAGAAAAAATTATGAAAAGACCTTCAACTTAGCTATGGCTCTGAAAGTAGAAAG
>NZ_WUDQ01000784.1:0-1351 GCF_009827695.1 Paenibacillus sp. OT2-17
AAATCCGAATTAACTCGATCTACAAAACTTTCTGGTGTAAATGTTCCGTCTGCCCCAAAAGGCACCTCGCGCAGTAAGTAGTATCGTAGTTGGTCCAGACCATAACGGTCAATCAACGTCACTGGGTCTACAACATTGCCTTTAGATTTCGACATTTTACCGTCTTTCATGAGCAGCCAACCATGTGCAAATACTTTTTTAGGCAACGGAAGATCCAGCGCCATCAGCATGATCGGCCAATATATCGTGTGGAACCTTACAATCTCTTTACCTACGATATGCACATTTGCAGGCCAGAATTTATCATACAGCTCGGTATTGGAAGAGCCATAACCCAAGGCTGTGATGTAGTTGGAAAGTGCATCAATCCACACATACACGACATGCTTCGGATCCCCCTTCACCTTAATGCCCCAATCGAAGGTAGTACGGGATACAGCCAAATCCTCCAGACCCGGCTTGATGAAGTTATTGATCATCTCTTTTTTACGTGATTCCGGCTGGATAAACTGCGGATTCTCTTCATAAAATTGCAGCAACCGATCAGCATACTTGCTCATACGGAAAAAGTAACACTCTTCCTTGACCAGTTCTACAGGGTGTCCACTATCCGGGCTTTTTCCTCCAGCCACATTGCCTTCGGCGTCCTTCACCACGTCAACCAGCTGAGTTTCTGTGTAGTACGTCTCGTCAGGGATGCTGTACCAGCCTTCGTATTCTCCCTTGTAAATATCGCCTTGCTTCAGCAAACGATCAAAAATTTCTTGTACAACAGCCTTATGACGTTCCTCCGTAGTACGGATAAAATCGTCATTGGAAATGTCGAGCTTCCGCCACAGTTCTTGAATACCTGCCACAATATCATCTACGAAACGTTGCGGCGTTTTGCCTGCTGCACTTGCTTTCTGCTCAATCTTCTGACCATGCTCATCCGTTCCTGTCAAATAGCGCACTTCATAACCGCGTAGCCGCTTGTAACGGGCCATTGCATCTCCCGCAACCGTCGTGTAAGCATGACCTATATGTAGCTTGTCGCTCGGATAATAGATCGGTGTCGTAATGTAAAATGTGTTCTCATTGGACATGTGTGTTGCCTCCTGTTTTGTTCACGGCAGCTATAAGACCTGCTGACATGATGGTACTCCAATTCATGTATTTGGCACAAATTGGGCACAAAAAAGACCCCCGCCCCTATGGGACGAGAGTCACCTCACGCGTTACCACCCAATTTTCCTGTATCCTCGCAGACTACAGGCTTCACCGGTCACATCTGACCGCCCATTAACGCTGGAACACGCCTCCCCCTTACGATTGCCTCCCAAGCACTAATAATTATGGCAAATACGCTCGA
>NZ_WUDQ01000785.1:0-1350 GCF_009827695.1 Paenibacillus sp. OT2-17
TATGGATTTACATTGCTAAACTAACGAAGAAATGTAATCTTGTCAAGGAGATGTAGCAACGATGATACACAGAAGTAAGCTTCAATTGGCCTTTAAATCAGCTTTCCCTTCCACACTTCCCATACTGGCTGGATTCTTGTTTCTAGGGATTGCCTACGGCATTCTTATGAATATATCTGGCTTTGGTGCGGGGTATGCGATCCTTATGGCCCTATTTATTTTTGCCGGATCCATGGAATTTGTTGCAGTGCATTTACTGCTCGGTCCGTTCAATCCACTAGGTGCCTTGCTAATGGCCTTAATGGTGAACGCCCGGCATTTATTTTATGGCATATCCATGCTTGAAAAATACAGAGGCACCGGATTCAAAAAATTCTATCTAATTTTTGGACTATGTGATGAATCGTTTTCAATTAATTACACAGCAAACATCCCCAAAGAAGTCGACAAGGGATGGTATATGTTTTTCGTAACCCTGCTTAATCATAGCTACTGGGTATTTGGCGCTGCCATTGGTGGATTTTTCGGATCTCTGGTGCGCATTAATATGGAGGGGCTTGAGTTTGTGATGACGGCGCTCTTTGTTGTGATCTTTATTGAACAATGGATGAAAGAGAGCACACATCATAGTGCATTGTTGGGTTTGGGAATTTCGATCCTTTGCCTGCTTATTTTTAATAGCGAAAATTTCATCGTTCCATCTATGATAGGTCTTCTTATCGTGCTCTCCTTCATGAGAAAATCACTAGATAGAATGACAGGTGAGAGACACGATGTCCATGACTTTGTTTGAAAACATCACAACGATAGGAATGGTCGTCTTGGGAACGATAATGACCCGATTTATTCCATTTATTTTGTTCCCTTCGGGACGTCCCACACCTAAATATGTACAGTATCTCGGCAAAGTGCTTCCCTCGGCAGCTTTAGGACTGCTGGTCATTTACAGTGTTAAGGATGTCACTTTTTTCTCTGGGTCTCATGGTGTGGCCGAATTGATTTCCATTGTCGTCATTATTATGCTGCATCTCTGGAGAAGAAACATGCTGATATCCATCGCTGGCGGTACACTGCTCTATATGTTCCTGGTCCAATTTATATTCTAAAAGTTGATCATCTCCGTTGTTGCAGGTTAGCTATTGAAACTTTACACAAAATAGTTGGAGTGACCATCAGTTGCACGAACAATAACCAAGAGGACTAATGTTAACCTTAGTCCTCCGTTGTTTTTAAAATATTCAAAGGCTTGTCATTCTCGTCCTCAAAACACTTAATCGGGCTCAGTTTTTTAAGAATCCTTCATGTTACGAGGAATTTCCTCATTGAGCTTATGATATTCCAAACCCCACG
>NZ_WUDQ01000786.1:0-1343 GCF_009827695.1 Paenibacillus sp. OT2-17
GAGAACGGATGCAGGAGGATGATGGGGAGGGTGAGGCGTGAAGTTTTACACAATCAAGCTGCCAAAATATCTGGGTGTATTCGTTAAAGCCATTTTGAATACATTCCAGAAAAACTGAATTCAACGTAATGTAAACACAGGATGTAGGATGAAAGCTGGAGGTACACAGGGCACGCTTCCCGGGCACAACAGATAGGTGGCTCGGCAGTAAAAGATAGGAACGCACGGGAAGGTGCCTGACATTTTGTTCTCCTGAACCAGATGGATATTACTTTTCGAATAACCAAAAAAGCACCCGTTTAAAACGAGGTGCCTTTTGCTTATAACGATATTTTTTTACGACTACACGCGAGTCACTTTACCGGCTTTCAATGCACGAGTGCTGACATAAACGCGTTTCGGTTTACCGTTAACGAGAATGCGAACTTTTTGTACGTTGACGCCCCAAGTACGGCGATTACGGTTGTTAGCGTGAGATACGTGGTTACCGCTGCCAGGCTTTTTGCCTGTTACAGAACATTTACGAGACATGATTCCACCTCCTATTCTGAAAATAACCAAATTCCATATGGAACGGGTCTCTCTTCAGGCCGACTGGGTCAGCCGGACTTTGTAAGTCACTAACCTGAACAAAACAATACTTAAATATAATATCATAGTCAAAAAAGCTCCGTCAACTGATTCAAAAACTTTATTTATTTCTCTTTCGCATTATAGTACAATATGGGATAGTTATTGCTGCGATTATTTTGTATTAAAATGGAATGTGAATTCTTATTCCAGTCATGCCGGCAGTTCAGAGGCGGGACTATAGTCATCATTCCAGCCGATGATTTATTGTTAGGCAGTTGACTGGTTTTTCATTTTATATGACCTGTAGAAGAACGACCAGACGTGAGTACAAAAGCTTACGAAAGTGTGATATTCGTATTCGTCGTCTGGCTTTAGTATAATTCAATTGAACCTGTACGCACAGTTGAATAAGGTGTTGTGAAGGTTGATAGTAAAACAAGTGTATTAAGCTAGGAAGGGGAATTCTCTTGAGTAATCGTTCTTTGAATGGAACAGATTTTACCGCAATGGTTTTAGCCGGGGCGGAACAATTACAGCAGCATGCGGAACATGTCAATTCACTAAATGTATTCCCAGTGCCAGACGGTGATACGGGAACCAACATGAATTTGACGATGAGCGCGGGCGTAACGGAATTAAAGAGGGGGGACTCTTCCTCCATCGGTGTCATGTCCGGCATATTATCCAAAGGTTTGCTGATGGGAGCCCGCGGCAATTCAGGGGTTATCCTGTCTCAGTTGTTTCGTGGCTTCAGCCGTTACGCTGCCCCA
>NZ_WUDQ01000787.1:0-1335 GCF_009827695.1 Paenibacillus sp. OT2-17
TGCGCCAATAATTGGCGCCGTGATCATAGGATTGGACATCGCCCAAGCTACCGCAAGCGTCGAGGGCTTCACACCTCGTTCTGCTGCATGTGCAGTAAAGCGGTCGGCGACGGCAAAATTCATTTCATCCGCATAGCGGTCCGTATACCGCTGCTCTTCGACCAGCCGTCCTTGCTCCGGTCGTTTGTTCGTTCCGTATTTGCCCGTAAGAATCCCGGCTCCCAGAGGGCTGTACGAAATGACCTCAATCTGCTCGGAAGCGGCAAGAGGCAGGATTTCTACCTCAGCCTGACGTTTGACCAGGTTGTACATCGGCTGGATCAATTCAAAGCGCGCCAGCTCCTCCCTGGCAGAGATGCCGACCGCTTTGGCAATCTGCCAGGCCGACCAGTTGCTCACCGCTGGGTAAAGGATTTTGCCCTGCGCTTGAAGATCGTCGAGTGCACGAAGCGTCTCCTCCATTGGAGTATTTTCGTCGAACATATGCACGAAGTAGAAGTCGATGCGGTCCGTCTTCAGGCGTCGCAGACTGTTTTCCACTTCAAGCATGATATGACGACGGGAAAGCCCCCTAGCATTCACGTCCTGTCCCATCGGATAGAAAACTTTGGTGCTCAGTACAATCTCATTCCGACAGTCCTCGATGCACTCGCCTAGAATTTCTTCGGAGCGACCCTGGCTGTACACGTTTGCTGTATCGAAAAAGTTAATGCCAGCTTCGCGGGAGCGGTTGAACATTTTTTTGGATGTTTCTTCATCGGCATTTCCGCCGAAGGACATCGTGCCAAAACATAAATTTGAAACCTTGATTCCTGTTTTTCCTACTGTACGATAATTCATCGTCATTCCTCCTGCTGTTGACTTACGCCTGTTGTGTGGTTGGGCGAATAATCATTTCATTGATCGCAACGTCTCCTGGCTCTTCAATCGCAAAAGCAATCGCACGTGCGATACTTTCCGCTTTAATCGCTCCTTGATACAACTCATCGTAGGCTTGTTTTAACTCTGCATCCGTGATTCCCTCCGTCAATTCAGTGCTGACAGCTCCTGGAGAGATATTCGTTGTACGAATCTGGGTACCACTGATCGCCTCTTCTTGACGTAAACCTTCCGTAATCGCCCTTACGGCATGTTTGGTCGCGCAATATACAGTGCCGCCGGGATAGACATTATGTCCGGCAATAGAAGACAGATTAATGATATGGCCAGATTTCTGTTTCCGCATCGCAGGCAGAACAGCAGCAATCCCGTACAAAAGGCCCTTGATATTAATATCAATCATCATATCCCATTCATTAATTTTCTTCTTAAAGAGAAACGATTGCGGCATGACTC
>NZ_WUDQ01000788.1:0-1327 GCF_009827695.1 Paenibacillus sp. OT2-17
CTGAAATAGAAATTTATTTCCAATAACAAATGACCACTGTACCAAGAGCCCAAGGACAATAGACCATTGTGGAAGTTGCTGACAACGCTGGAACAGCCACAGTACGAATGGAAATGCAAGATAGAATTGCATCATGATAAAAATATAATATAAATGAGTATACGCTTTGCCTGTGGCCAGCTTCAGAGCAAAGCTTTTCGCAAGTGTGATTATATTCCATGGTTCGGAGCTGCCAGCCATAAGGGACAGGATGAAATAAAATAGAGAGAACATGACGTAAGGTAAGAGGATGTACAGCAACCTCTGCTTATAAAAGCGGCTTAAGAGCTGTCGTCCCATCGGACGATCCTTGTAGTTGTAGAACAGTACCATGCTGCTAAGCGCGATAAATACGGGGGTTCCATACTTCATCAACACATTGAGCGCATTGTATACAACATAAAGACTGGAATTTGTAAGCTGAACCGTTGCATAAGAAGTGGCATGTACCATCAAGACGGCTAAAATCGCCATGGCTCTGACCAACTGCAATTCGGGAATTTTTTCTTTGGTCTTAGGCTTCATAAGCTTCATTTCCTTTCAGGAGTGAACTGTATCTTGTTGAACTCTTTCTATTAAAAGATAAAGTTCTTAACAACCCTGAAGGGAAGGGCTTAAGAAACGCTTATGAACTTCTTAACTTTTGTTAAGAAGTTCATAAGCGACTTCCAATGAACAAGATATAGATTGAAATGGTTTAGTCCGTCTATATATGCACTTCGGAGCGACTGGAATCGAATTTTGCAAAATCCTGAATTAAGAAAAGAACTTCCATAGCCTCAAAATGAGTGACATGGAAGTTCTTTTTTATACTCATGATCATTCGTTATTTGCAGCGTTTGATAGGTGCGCGTCTAATTTGTCCACGAATGGCACCGTTCGGATGACGGATGGTGTGGACATTGACGTAGGCATTGCCCTCTCTAATTTGGCACACCAAATCATAAATGGTGCTGCCTCTGAGCGGACCGGTAAGATCACATGCACGGAGCACGCCGCTAACGACGCCTCTTCTAACGGTTATCCCAAACTTCGAAGGACCAAACAGTGTAGCAACAACAGGGCCATTTTCACCTCTTCGTCCCAGATGAATATGCGCTTCGGTTACCCGTGAGATATTGCGTACAGTCAGTTCAAAGCTTAATTGTTGGCTCGTTGGACGGTAACGAAATTCGGCTGTTCCCGTCGCATTTGTTCTGACAGGAGGCACTTCATTAGCCCCCCTTAAGGTGGCTCTAAACTTATTAGACATGACATCCCTCCTTTCCCAGTGTTGGTTTAGTGTATT
>NZ_WUDQ01000789.1:0-1327 GCF_009827695.1 Paenibacillus sp. OT2-17
CGCAGAGGCACATAGACGCGATTATGGACGGCCTTCGCTGGCACGTCGAGCGAAATCGGACCCGACGAGGACGAGTTATTCCCAAACGTCTCGGTCGCGGCCGTCTTCTTCCCGACGGTCAGTTTAGTCGTCTGCGACCATTTTCGGACGACCACGGTGTCCGTTTTCGCATCCCAATCGACGGCGGCGCCCAGTGCTTCGGAGACAGCTCGGATCGGCACGAGCACCCGTCCCTGATCGTAGATGGGCGGACTGTCGGTTGCGATCGGCTTGCTCCTCACCGTAATGCCAATATCCACGGTGGCGAACGCAGTTGTACCGACGGATAATGCACCGATGACGGCGAATGTGCATAGAAGCTTTTTCATAGTATCCACTCCTGTTCTCATGACGGCAGCGTTCTATCCGAATGCATACCAGCAATCTTTATTCGTATGTTAGACGCGGGTGAACTTGAAAAAGTTTCCATCCATAGATTGGCTGACCACAGACTCATGGATCAGCTTCCTTGTTGCGCTAAACATTCCTGTAGAGCTTAAGATTCTTCTCTATACAAAAAAGAACCACTTCAAGGTTGAAGTGGTCTGGTGTTTTGATCCATTTACTCTGCAAGTGACTCAATCAATTTTATCATCGTTTCTGGATTTACATTCCTGAAATGCGCTTTTGTTATTTGATTCACTCACAGCGCAGGTATCCGGTATTATTCGTTTAATTCTTTCAGTTCTTTTTCTTGCTCTTTCAGGTATTCCAGTTCAAAGCGATCCACATTTTTTGGTATAATTCCGTGTCGGTGAGACTGAGTGCAAAATGCAGATCATAAATGGATCTCCAGATACCGCACCTTTGCCATAACAAAATTTCACGCTCTCTTTATCTTTAGTCAAGTTAAAAAAAATTAAAATCCCCAAAATTGTCCAATCTATTTTGGAAAAGAGCCTCCAGCTCCTTTAGTAATTTTTCAGTTCTAAAATTGGTTGCGGCCATGTCCATTACACTCCAACAGATTTATATACAAAATTATACGTTTGTATACAAATGTGTGCGAGGTGAAAATAAGTAGCCCCTGCATTGCCTGCAGGAGCTACTTTTTGTTGGTGTATTGAATTTGTTTCAATTATTGACGATTGCGGCGTTCCTAAAAGTATGCTTATAATATAAGTTTTTGTACTTGTAGTAGTGGCCAGGATAAGATAATCGCATGAAATCCATTGTTCATGTGAGCTGGGCAAGCCGCCGGGATGATCCAAAAGATTCTTGGATTTTCCCGGCGACTGGTCCGTGATAAGAGACGTAGCCAACTTAATATTTGGTGCTGATAGCTCCT
>NZ_WUDQ01000078.1:0-13445 GCF_009827695.1 Paenibacillus sp. OT2-17
TCATCATCGTCGCTACAAACATGCTGAAAATGAAGTTTTTCCCCTTGAATTCCTTTTTGGCAAAGGCGTAGGCCGCCAAGCTGGCTGTAATCAGCTGCCCAATCATGGTTAGACCCGAAATGAGAAATGTATTTCCAATAAAGGCTGCAATCGGTACAATTTCAAACACTTCAGTGAAATTCGCCATATGAAAAGAATGTGGAAGAAAGCTTGGTGGATAAGCGCTTGCTTCCTCCGGCGACATGACTGCCATAAAAAACGTATATATAACCGGATACAAAATGAGAGCAGCTGCAATCGTAAGCAGCACATACAGCAGTGTTGAATTTAGGTGTCGTTTCATTGGTAATGCACCTTTCTTTCCACCCATTTGAACTGAATCATCGTGAGCAGCAGAATGACAGCAAACAAGACAATCGCCTGCGCGCTCCCCGTTCCGAACCGGAAATTAACGAAAGCTTCCTGATAGATGGAATACACGAATACATTCGTACTGTTCACCGGGCCGCCTTTGGTCAAAATGTTAATTTGAGCAAAAGACTGGAAGGCTCCAATGATGGAAACTACTGTTACAAAAAAGATCGTCGGTGATAACAGTGGCATGGAGATACGCCAGAACGTGACGAGCGGGCCAGCTCCGTCCATTTTGGCACTTTCATACATGTCATCTGGAATTCCTTGAAGTCCGCTTGATAAGATAATGTAATTGAAGCCTAGATTCATCCAGATGGTCATCATGGCTACTGAGAACAGCGCCCAATCCGGGCTGGTCAGCCATGGAACCGGATTGATATGTAGCAGGGAAAGCACATAGTTGAACATCCCCAGTGTCGGATGAAAAAGAAATTTCCAAATGACCGCAGATGAACCGACCGACAACACCATCGGCAGCGAAAAGGCAAACTGGAAGATACGCATTCCCCGTAATTTACTGTGTGTAAGTGCAGCCAGTACCAGCGCCAATAAAATACCTACTGGTACTGTTAGCAGTGCAAACAGGAGTGTCACCTTAATCCCTTGCAGAAACAGTCCCGAGCTGAAAAGTGTAGTGAAATTTTCTAATCCCACATAAGCTGCAACGTTTCCTGCGGGATCTGTAGAATGCAAGCTGAGATAAACGGACTTGATCATCGGATAAAACATAAATACAGCAAACAAAATAAGCGATGGAGCCAAAAAGGTATACGCTAGCGCGTTTTCGCGCAGTCTTTGAATTTTTAGCGAACCCGTGCGTATGCGGGCTTTAGACGAAGTCTGTTGCTGACTCCTCGTCCCCAGTCCCATAGATTTGTTAAGCTCACCCAAAACGGATCGCCCCTTTCTTTTCAAACCAACCTCAGTAAGTGTATCGTTTCGATGTAAAGGGAACGTCAAGTGGGCTGGAGTAAAATGTTAATGTTTTTTCTTTTTGTAAAAGCAACTCTCTATAGGTATGAGCACAAAGACATAGACTCCTGCATACGATGCATCATTACATGGTATGGAGGTTAGAGGCGAATGCCGTACAACACCGTCAGTCCGCAAACTTTATATCAAGCTAGACCGGAGTTACAGGCCGAACTCAAAAATATCCGCGATCATTTGCATTATCAATTAAGCCCCTACATGAATCACACGGTCAGGGTCCAAACGATGGATCATCAAGTATATGAAGGAACGATTGTGCACATCGATGCGGATCATTTGTATCTGAGAGTCCCTCAGCAATATCACTCACCCTTCTCAGGCACCACAACCCCTGATCGCTCCTATGCCTACAACAATGTCATTCTGCCGCTGGTATTATATAATTTATTGGTTATAACCCTGTTGAGTTAGCGCTCGATCCCTATATCTCTCTAATTAAAAGACAAAAAAACCTCCAAATTCTGTAAGGAGCCTACCCTTGGCACATTACGAAGTTGGAGGTTTTAGTTATTTGTTTTCCATAATCATTAGTTCTCACAAGAGATACCTGCTTCTTGCTCTAGTACAGCTACAAAGCCCTCTATACAATCTCCACTCGGCAGGTGGGTGAACACCTCGTTCACACCCTGATTGATCAGCGTGATGTTCCCCCTAGAATCCGACAAATCCTTATCTAGCTTAGCCAGTGAAATATGGTGATAATTGATGAACTTGACCCAAGGAGTACCCATAGTGCAGGAATAAAAGATGATTCGTTCGGACGTCACTGCCAGCATTCCATGAAGCGATATCTTCTGGGAGCTCTGTTTCAAATCATACGTACACCCCATATATGATCGGATGTGTTCGCCCGCTTCTAACGTCAGACTAATAGCTCGCAACTCTTTTTCATTTGTTTTCATCCCGTCTCATCTCCTGTTCGAAGTTCAGGAACGAGTCGCAGCTCCTTGACCTCAGATCAGCTTTTGCGGCTTGTCCCGTCGACCTCTTCATTTTTCGTTAGATTAAGACTCTCACGAACTGGACAATGACCTACCTCAACTGCACATTGAAACCAAGGATGGATATGTACAACTTATCATGGGTACAGGGTGTTATCAACAAGCAAGCTATCACTCTTTTTGAGCATAACTCCGTAATCTGCGCCTTGCTGAAGAAGCAATTAGATCTAATTTTAAGTGATTGGAATGGATGAATTTCAGAAACGAGGAATGGTATATGCTTCTTCTTGGCAAGCTAATGTGAGAATACGTTAGAACGGAGAAGAAGCCTTATGAAATATAACCGTTTGCTGTGCGCTGGAATCGCTGTTTCTTTACTGTGTATCAGCTCTTGCCCCACTCCATCTACCAATGCACAAGCCACATCATACGCCTCCCCTGCTCCTACAAAGGGAAGGGCCTATTACGAAGAACGGGGCGACATTGTATGGGAAGTTCCTACCCATCGTAAGCTTATCGCTCTCACATTCGATGACGGACCTGACGAAAGCAACACGCCTGCCATTTTGGATTTGCTTAAAGAATATGATGCTAAAGCGACCTTTTTTGTCGTCGGCAGTCGTGTCGAAAAGCTGCCTCACCTTGTCAAACGGGAACGAGAAGAAGGGCATGAAGTTGGCAACCATACCTTTCTTCACTCATCCTTTCAGTACATTTCCCGCAACAAAGCTCTGTCCGAATTGGATCAAGCTCAGGCGAGCATCGTTCAGGCAACTGGTACGGGAACCCATCTTTTTAGGCCACCCGGCGGCTCATATACCGATTCGCTGGTTAAGCTCTCCAAGGAGAAAGGGCTGAAAATTATTTTATGGTCCTGGCATCAGGACACCTTAGATTGGCGAAAACCTGGTGTGCATCGAATCGCTAATAAAGTCCTTCGCAACGCCCGTAACGGCGACATTGTCCTCATGCACGATTATGTACATCAAAGTACACAAACCGTTGAAGCCTTGAAAATTATTCTACCCGAGCTCAAGAAGAGAGGATACACCTTCGTTACGGTATCCGAATTACTCTCTAATCGGGAAAAACCGGATGGGCTGATTGAAGTGAATAAGTGAAAGAGAGCAATTAAACTCCGTCAATTATTTGTTGACGGAGTTTTATACATGAGGATTTTGCGAAAACCCAATAAGGAACTGATAATGCCGAGCGATAACGTGTTGTTAACGAATGACTCAGAGAATGTACGGTAAAGCTGGCTTCCCAAAAGCATAATCTATTTTTCAATAGTTTTTCATTGAACTTTAAAGAAGCCTATTACATCATATTGCTATTTTCATTTGCTAGCTATACCTTTCAGTCCAATGTTTTGGAGGCCAGCCATTGCATCATGGTTGTTTTCTTTCCGTCAATCACCTTCGATACTTCGTTGTTATACACGTAAATCCAGGACCAGTGGCCGTTGTATTCATACGCTGCTTGGTCGCTCTTCTTGTACAAACCAGAGGTATCCACTACGTTATCAAATAACGACATATGAACATCCTTTGCTCCGGCATTCACTAAACGGTTGTAGGTCGGAATCGTATAATCGTTGGGCGGTACTACGGTGTCGGTTTTGGCAGCCACAAACCAGATCGGCAGGTCCTTCATTTCGTTAATCTGTTCATCGGTTATAAGGCTGTCCTTTAAGGCTTCACAGGCCACCACAGCTGCTGCAAAATAATCTTTATAATCACGGATCATCAGCATAGTCATGTAACCACCGTTGGAGTCTCCGCCAATATAGATTCGATCTGTATCAATGTCTTTGTTCTTGGCCACGTACTCCTTAATTAAGGACATCAATGCTTGCTCGTACTTTGAGGTGCCGTCTCCGAAGCCTGTAAAGCCATCCATCCAGTAGGTTGGGGTCTGAGGTGCCAACACATAAGCCCCGCCAAAATAGGATTGGATATCCTTAGAAGCAAAATTCGCTGCTTTATTTCCGGAAATCGGAATCGTCGGATCGGTACCTCCCTCACCCATACCATGCAGCCAGATCACCAAGGGGTTTTTCACTTTGTCTTTTGACGGTGCATAGTCCGCATAGGTTAAAGTAATCCCGTCAAAAGTAGCTTTGCCGGTTGAAAATTGATCAACTAGCTTCCGTATCTGACCTGCGGAAGTATCAATTTTCAAGCCGGAAATCGTTCCTGATTTGGTTTTAATAGCTTTTTGCTGCGTGATCGTGTATTTGTTATCATTCCATGCATTAAACCCGGAGCCTGCCGCATCATAATGAATAGCGGAGCTTAGTGTTAAGGCCGGGCCGATTTCCATTTCCAATACAACGTAGCTTCCGGTTTTATTTACAGGGTTGCCACTTTTGTCCGATACATAGGCCTTGGTGACTTTCCGGTTGCCTTCCTCAAAAATAGGATTTACCAGCCTGCTATCGCTTCTTTCTACATGCACCTTAAATGTATCCTTGGTGATCGCATCTTTAGGTACCGGCTTTCCCAGGTTAACAATGATCTTCGTAATGGTTGCTCCCCAATCCTTAACCTCCGCAACCGTCCGGTACGAGGTGGGCTGTATCTTTACATCCTTGGCCCATGCACCGGAATTGAAAGCAAGGGTCGTACCGATAGCTAAAGTGAATAACATAGTTGTTTTAGCAGCCTTTTGAAACCGTTTAAACATGATGTCTTACCTCCCGGGTCCATTAATAAAACGCTTACATTATTTATTTTAATGATTTTTTTATTTGTATCCTGTCTTTTATTAGCTTAATTAAGGTCAATTACTGACTCCTTGCTCCAGAATACCCCTTGTTCTCTTTTCGATATTGATGCGGTGTTGCCTGATAAACCTTTTTAAATACCCTGGCAAAAGACTTCTCGTTCGGAAATCCGTGCTCCAGCGCAATTTGTATGATGGAATGATCCGTATTCATGAGAGCTCGAAAAGATCTCTCCAGACGGATGGCATTGATATATTGAAATAAGGTCATCCCTACATGCTTCACAAAAAACCGGGACAAATATTCGGGAGACAACCCAAAAACCTGAGCTATCGAATCCAAGGATAAGCTTTGATCGTAATTCTTTTTGATATAATCGGTTATCAACGTCAGCCGCTCCAAATATTTATCGGAGTTAAAGCCACAGATAGATTCATGATCCATTTTAAAATGCATTAATAACAGATACACCAGTTTATAAGATAATGACGTTAAATGGATATGCGCTAAAGGGTCATTATGCCGGTTGAGATAAGCCACAAATAAGGTGTTTAACAAATCACGCAGCTCCGCAAAATGCAGTAATCTCTGCTCGTTAGTTTCAAAAATGGATACGCAGTCAAATGAAATCGGGTCACTGCCGTTAACATTTGCTCTAATAAATTCAGAAGGAATCAGAACCGTTATAGCCTCTCTCCCTTTTCCCTTAGCTACAGAAAAGGAATGAATGGCATTCGAATTAATGAGCAAAATATCTCCTTCTTTGGAGCTATAACTCGCGCCATCGATGTAGATATGGTCGATTCTTCCTGAAAGCACATAGGATATTTCGATGCTGTCGTGCCAATGCCCAGGTATGTACGCTGGTTCATTTGAGGAATGAACTATAATTTTTAACGGAAAATGATTGTCTGCCTGGACCAGCTCATATTTGTATTCCAAGTTTGTCGCTCCTCTCAGATGTGAACATATAAATAGAAGAAAATGGCTTCAGCAGAGTGCCGAAACCACTTGTATTTAACCTTCCTCTCTCTATAAACAAAAAAACCTAAGTATAACAAAATACATAAGATCCTTAGATCTTAACATTTTGTTCCTTAGGTTTTGCCTGCGTAACAGTAACAATCCTAGAGCTATTCATTTAATTAAGCTAAGTATATAGCGGGTTAAAATCCATGTCAACGCTTTCATTTTAAATGTAATGAACCGAAAAACCCTTATAGATCATGTGTAAATCTATATAACACTGCATTTTGGATCATTAAAAAGGCTGATTATGAGAGAGTCCATAATCAGCCTTTTGTTTTACGCTATGTGGTCAAACAGGGCGTCTAATCATAGAAGCCCTTGATGCATAAGGTTTTTCCAACCCTATTACATCATGCCGCCCATCTTTGATTCACTCTCGCAGAGGAACGTCGTAAAACTTATGTTCTATTGTATAGCTTGTTTGGGCTTATCTTCAGAAAGTTTTATTCGTCTACATCCGCCCTCATTCGCCGGAATTGTGATTTTTCGTGTGATTTTTGTGATCCAAATAACCATGTTGCCACACACAATTCAGGCTCATCAATTACTTCCTTACAATTGTATATTGGGGTATACAAAGTAGCAATGATATTTCTGAGAATTTAATATTCTCTAAAATGCCTCTCACCTTCTCTTGGCAGCATAGGTATGCTCTATCCCGCTCCCAACTCTCCAGAATGACGATATCTCGTAGTGTAAACTTATCCGTCCCCATAATATAGTTATCTTGCTCTAAAGCAAGCAAATAACTTTTATGTTCTCTGTACGCCTCCGCGTCTTTATCTCCAGATCTAACATATTACGGCGGCCTGCTCAAAAGTTGTAGACTGAACGGCGACGTTAAGCTAACGGGCAGAATATATAAACGGGTATCAACTCTAGCAGAGAGAATACCCGAAAATGTTAAAATGCTACTGACATAACGTTGTCAGTAGCGTTAGTTTATTATCGATTAGGTAAACATAATGGGGTGGATAGCTTGTTCTTGCCCTGATAAGATACTGTATCATTTATTATAGGAAGGATGGTATTTTATGAATTTTGCTTCTGTACGTATCATTACCGACGATGTGGATCGTCTTGTTGAGTTCTATGAGAGAGTCATGGGTGTTTCAGCGGAACGTCCCGCGGCAGCCTTTGCCGAACTCGTTGTGCCATCGTGCACCCTGGCGATCGGTCACTCCCATACTGTGCCGCTGTTCGGCATTGGTTCCGCAGTGGCGGCCGACAATCGCACTGTCATACTCGAGTTCCTCGTCCATGATGTCGATGCCGAATACGAGCGCTTGAAGCCGTTTGTCGACGAGTGGGTAAAGGAACCGACCACGATGCCGTGGGGGAACCGTGCTGTGTTGTTCCGTGATCCCGACGGCAACCTCATTAACCTCTTCAAGCCGGTGACCGAGGAAGCGATCAAAAGGTTCAGTGGTAGGGGGTGACTCATGGGGAAACAGTTTTGCCTCTCCTTATAGCCTCACTCACTGTGAAATTGAGACTGGCCCTTGTAGCGCGGTACCTAGAAAGGTTATCTGTTTAGAAGGGAGGAGGTTCCTTTGATTCACTAAACTAACGGGAAACGTTAGCTTAAATAAAAATAGTGGTAGTCTAAGACTTTATTTTCAAGCCATAGTCTGCCGTTCTATTCCCACAGTTTTAAGTAAGCTAGGCGCAGAGTGGGCATAAAAGCCGGGTTGCTGCGCTGGAAGAGGACAACTATATCTCATGGGAAGACAAGACCATCCTGAGGCATACCGTAATTCTGGAGGGTGGGATCAATCAAAAGATCATCATGCTTGCAGGAGAAGGAGAAGGGCACTTTAGCGACCGTTATTTCCACTAACGGTTTTGGATTATGATCGTATCCTGACGTTTGAAGTAAGTGAATACTCTAAATAAATTAAAAAGCTCTGTTAACCTTATGGTTGGCAGAGCTTTTTAATTAAAACAATTGCTTACAGACGGACATTCTAGGTAGAACTGGTAAGAGTCCACTTTTTAAATATTCATTGAAAATAAAGTTTTGATAACTACAATAAAAGAAACAACGGTAGGCTAGGACGGAAAAATAAAGCCCTAGACTGTCGCTGTTTCATTGAACTAACGTTTCCCGTTACTTTAACGATGTAATCGAACTGAAGCTAAATGCATCAGATCCAAATATCATTGACTGCTGTTAATTCTGACTCAGTCTCACCAGTGTTTACTAGGCCCCTGGGCTCTACCAACATGATATGACACTCCTGGTTAGCGAAAGTTTTGTGTTCGACCCCCCTTGGTACAATAAACATCTCTCCTTGGGAAATCTTTACTTGGCCATCGCGGAAATCGATGAACATCTCCCCTTCGAGCACGATAAACACCTCATCGGTATCTTGATGATCGTGCCATACAAAATCCCCATCTATCTTGACCAATTTAAATTGATAGTCATTCATTTCACCAATGACTTTCGGAGACCAATGTTCAGTGAACTTAGATAATTTCTCATTCAGATTAATAGTTTGGTAATTAATATTAATCCCTCCGTTTTCTTGATATTCATTTACCCCGCTTATCCATTTTGGGCTCACGTAGTTTGAGCGAAAGGTTTGTGGGTAAATAGGTTTCTTCATATGCAAAACGGAATAGGGAGCGCACAAAACGGATGCGGTCCCTAGGCTACTTGGCATTAATCGATCTGACTGCTTAGCTAGGTATTCCTTCAGCAGGTTCATAGTTACCTCGGAAATATCTATATCCCCGAGATTTGTTACCAGCATTCTGAACTGCAACGCATATGCTTTCAATGTATTTGGACTAAATCCTTAGATTCGCTTATCCGCTTCATAATGACGCCAAAGTTCGCTTAAAATCATAATAAGACCTACTACTAGGGCAATTAATTCTAGTTTGCTTCTATTAGGAGGTTTTAGACTATTGTTTCAACTAGCGTTTCCCATTAGTTGAATCATTATCTAAGGATCGAATCAAAATCAGTATAATTATTTCACTGATGAGCGTTTCATCAAATTCGTTGAGGAATCGAAACGGTTCGTTCATTCACCACATTTCCCGTGTTTAGAGTAGTTTTTGGTTCGATTAATAGTAAATGGACCTCTTCTTCAGCAATTGGCTGATGTTCAACTCCTTTAGGTATAATAACAAACTCCCCTTCGTTAACAGCTATTTCACCGTCTCTCAAACGGATTAGGAGTCTCCCTTTCCATACGAAGAACATTTCGTCCTCGTGATCATGGTGATGCCAAATGAATTCACCCTTGATCTTTGCCATTTTTACGTATGAATCGTTCAACTCTCCGCCTATTCTGGGATTCCAATAATCAATTATTTGCAAAAATTTATCTTGTACATTGACCTTCGAAATCATGAAATTCCCTCCTCATTATTGGTAACGTGTGCTGCATTTTGCCCCGGCTAGAAATTCCTTTTTCCCCATTCACCTCCTCATCATCAGATAACGAGGTACTCAATCACTTGGTTTTGGTGTAAATCCCTCTTATTCACTAAGTTTACATACTGCGATGCATCACGTAAAATTAAAAAATGATGTATAGATAATCACATTTTGTGATGCAAAAAGGAGAGAGTTGTTTTGGACATTAGATCTTTGGAGGTGTTTAAGGCAGTAGCAATTGAACAAAGCATTACAAAAGCTGCTGAGAAATTGAATTATGTACAGTCCAACGTTACTGCACGAATACAACGTCTTGAGCAAGAGTTGGGCGTTCCTCTGTTATATCGATATCATAAGAAGGTATCCTTAACGCCTGCAGGACGTGAACTGTTGCCGCATGTAAACAAGTTGCTTTACGATTTCGAGGAAGCGATTGAGGCAGTTAAGCTTTCTTCTGCCCCGCGGGGAACTTTGCGCATTGGAGCTATGGAGTCAACTGCTTCTACACAATTGCCATTGATTTTTACACAATATCACAAGAAATTTCCACAAGTAGAATTAAGCTTATATATGGCACCTACTGTAGATCAGGTTAGTACCATTCTCAAATATAAGGTAGACGGCGCATTTGTGGATGGGCCAATTCTTGATCCGGAAATTGTTGAATACCCTGTCTTTGAAGAATCTCTAGTTTTGATTACAAGCTACTCTCCTGAACCATTCCAATTAGAATTAATTTTACATGAACCACTGCTTTCATCATTCGCGCATTGCATCTATTTGGGACGTTGGCAGCGATGGCTAGAGGAAAATGGCTATGGTCCTATGAAGGTGATGGAATATGGCACTCTAGAGGGTGTCCTTAAATGCATTGAAAACGGGTTAGGAGTCACCGTCTTACCAATATCTATGGTTGAATCAAGGATGCAGGGAAAACTTAACTGTCATCCATTACCGGAACCGTACAGAACAGTGCCCACTGTGTTTATAAGGCGTCGTGACTCGTACATGACCAGTGCTCTCTCACGATTTATGGAGCTGGTGGGCATAACTAATCTGTGATTTGTTGCTATTTGCCAACTTAGAGTATTATTCGTAGGTATAATGACTTGTCCCCAGAATTTTATCAGTAAATGAAAACAAAAAATGAGAATCTGAAAATAAAGAAAGACTCCATACCGGCTAAATGCCAGCGGAGTCCTTTTTCACATCTACTCTAAATTCAAACTGATTCCTCATGAAATAGCTTCCGTTAATCTTAATCGACTCCGGTGTAATCTTCTCCACCGTAATCCACAATATCTATCAGATCCTCACCCAACAACTGAACCACATATACTCTTACCTGGCTTAATGCAGCTGCAAATAGTTCTATATCCGACTTTAACACTTTATATGTATGGTTCATGCTGATCACCTCGAATAAGCTATTCTGGCTAAATCGCAAAAAATCCTTCTATAACCGTGATTTATTAAAGATAAGAATATTCGACACATAGAGATGAAATACAACAAACAAGGACAAGGAAAAAAGTTTGCCAAGATAAAAGGATTACAGCATGAAACTGTTAATGAGCGACAGAAACAGCGTGTAAAGAAAGGAATTTTTCATATTCAGTACGTTAACAACTTCCATAGCCGTTTAAAGAGCTGGATGGAACGTTTCCAAGGTGTCGGAACGTACTATTTGGACAACTATCTCTATTGGTTCCGCTGGCTCGAATTAAGCAAAATGTAGCATTTGAAAAACGAGTAGAACAAATGCTTATTTCAGCGTGTAAAAAATCTAATTTAATAACCGTTGAGATGTTAAGGAGTGCATAATAAAAGACCTCTAACATTAAGAGGTCAAGGTGCTACCAATTCAACCTTAATTCTATCTGGGTCTTCAAAATAAACAGCATAATGTTTTTCTCCGCCCGCAAAAGGATGCTTATCGCTATAAAGGATTTTAACACCCTTGCATTCTAATTTTTTTGTCATACCATCTACTTGTTGACGGGAACTTGCGTGAAATGCCAGATGGTTTAGACCTACCCGACATCTATGGTAAGGTATGTCCATAAAACGTTCTTCCGCTTGAACAAAAACAATATATGTCTCTCCTAATTTCCAACTATGACCACTTTCCCACGATTGAAAAGACTTATATCCTAACTCCTCTAAAAACCAACCCCAAAAGTCGATTGAAATTTTTAAATCTGAAACATATATCTCCATATGGTGAATAAGTCCTTTTGACAACGGATGACCTCCTTTTATAATCTATAATAATTATTTTATCAGATAATTTTAGTGTTACAATTATTTATCATAAAAGCAACAATCTTTGAGAAAACAGCCTATCAGTATAATTGGCTTGGAAATTTGTAAATGCAATATGTATGGTTCATGCTGATCACCTCAATTAGCTATTCGGTGATTGGTGTGGAAATTCCTTCAACAAAAAAAGCTCTGCCAGCATTACGCCAGCAGAGCCCCCAGTCCAATCATACCCAAAATGCTTTTGAGATAATTACCAACAGGATAAACAATACCAAGATTGCACCTATAGAATGAAATCCGCCATATCCACCATAACCTGCTCCACCTTCATATCCACTCATGGCTTGAACCTCCTTTATTTGTAGTACAACATAATATATGCACAAAGACTTCAGAGTACAGGGTATACAGGTAATAATTACAAAAGATCATCGATCACATATCAATAGAGCCTTTTTACCTAAACAATGATTGGACATTACCGTGACATTGCTTTAAAAATTAAATCCAAAATGCTTTAGTGATGATAACCAACAGAATAAAGAGCACCAAAATTGCTGCTGGCGATGTGAAAGCACCAAAACAGTTTTCCCTACGCTCTTCCCTACGCTCTTCCCTACGTTCAGCTCCTCCAACACATCCGCTCACATGAACTCCTCCTTTCATTTAGATACCGTACACCATATGTGTCACTCAATAAATTTGGCAAGGCTAAGTGGAAATGACTTCAACGAAAAAAATCCCCGCCTGCCAGTTAAGGTTAGCGGGGATTGCTGTACTGACGTTTAGGAACCTCCAACTTGCACAAGGATCTGGATACCAGGTACAGTCATGAAAACTAAAAAGCTACTCGCAACAATTAACAGTCCTATTTTTTTCAACATTACCTATCCACACCTTTTCAATTAGATTGGAGAACTCTGTTTTGATTTCAGGAATTGCATAGACTTGGAAACGCATAAACAGGCCAATACAATTTATAAAGTAAGTCTCATTATTTATTATATGTGACTTTACCATTGCAAATAACAATTGTTTAAAACCATCACTGTACCTTTCTCTGTTTAAATAATAGTAGGCCATTTCGTAACCAAACCATGCAATGTAGTCGGGTACTACTTGTTGGCTGTACATATCAGTAGATGTCGGGAGTTGAGTAAAGGCATCAATGTCTTTTTTAAACCTTGAAAGTACATCATCAACATCCAAATTATATTGATTAGCAGCTATCATAACGTTTAACAGCTTTGAAAGTTTCTCACCTTCCATGGTATCTGCTGTTTCGGCTATGTATTCAACATAATCTGAGAGCACGCTGACATCTCCAGACAAGAGCTTATTTACATAAATATTGCATCGTGCCCAATCTTGATACATTTCTACCCAATAGAGGGTATCATCATCAGTCTCTCTAACCCAATCCAAGTCCGCATAGGCGTATGTATATTGTAGAGCTTGTTGGTAATCGCCTCGGGCATCACAGACACTCGCACATAGTAAGTCGGCATACGTGATGTACACAAACATCGGACGACTTAGTTTCTTAGCAGCCTCATTGCGTTCTTGGCTCTTCTGTTGATGTTTCCAATTGTATTGGATTTCAGCTTTATCTCTCATCACCCTAGCTACTTCCTCTACCTTGTCCCATTTACGCAAAGACCTGTACACGTTAGCCAATTCC
>NZ_WUDQ01000790.1:0-1323 GCF_009827695.1 Paenibacillus sp. OT2-17
TTGTCCAAATTGAACAAGTGGTTCTATTAACCCGTGAGTCGTAGGCTACCCACCCATGTAATTATATCATCACTAAGAAATATTCAGGACAGCACGGAATCGAGTCGATGCTGACATCATTTTATCGTATGCTTCGCTAGCACGATCTAATGGATATGACTCAATCATGGGGCGAATATCCGTCAGCACACTGAAATTAATCGTCGCTTGGATTTCTTCCGCTCCGCCTGTTAACGTACCTTTGACCGTGTTAGATCCATTCAAAAAGTCCATCGCTGACAATTCTAGTGGATCAGTGGAAGTTGCCACAATGATGAGCTCGCTGTCTTGACCCAACCCGTTGATCAGAGAGGAAACGGCCTTCGCGTTAGGTGCAGTTGCCAGGATGACTTTAGCACCGCCTAATGCTTGTAATGCCTCAGCCGGATCTTCTTTGGCCGAATCAATGTAGTGATGGGCTCCAAGTTCACGTACGAGAGCTTCTTTATCATTTCCTCGTGAAATAGCCACGGTGCGATATCCGGCTTTGCTTGCAAACTGAACGGCAAGATGTCCCAGTCCACCAATCCCCTGAATCGCTACTAGATCACCAGGGCGAGCTTTACTATTTTTGATGGCACTAAAGGTCGTTTCTCCAGCACACATTAGTGGAGCAGCTTCCATTGCCGAAATTTCATTTGGAATACTGGACAAACTATCCTCATAAGCAACCATGTATTCAGCATATCCACCGTCCATTGTTAATCCGGTCACATGGCTATGTCCCCCATGCCATCCAATGCCGACACGTTCTCCAATTTTCCATTTTGACGAGCCTGATCCAAGCTCATCAACGATTCCTATCACTTCATGTCCAGGAATGCGGGGATATGCTGACGCCGCACCGCCCATGGCCATTGAATCTCCATTACATACGCCGCAAGCTTCAACGCGGAGCAATACTTGCCCTTCTGCCAGCTGCGGAACCGGTACCTCAACTAACTGCATTTTTTCTCCTGCAGCTGGAATTTGCATGGCTTTCATTTTCTTCATGAATAAACCTCCTTAGTTTTAAAATAGTGGTACTCCATTAGTATAGTTTAAACAGGTCAAATATTCAATTAATTAATTGAATATTTGAATTGATTATTTTCATTACGGATGAATAGATTCGTTGCAACTTCTTGTAAGTTTTGTATTTTTGTTATCTGATTGATGATTTTTGAGACTACTAGTTCAGCTGACTGAAGTGCACCTTCAAGATGTCACCAAATTCTGCACTTGCTTCTGTTCCAGCAAAGGCAATTTATTTTTCCATTCCCCAGATGCAGGTATAGGTCCGTA
>NZ_WUDQ01000791.1:0-1322 GCF_009827695.1 Paenibacillus sp. OT2-17
CAAACCTTGTCTAATATCACCCATGTAACCGGAAATCAAGAGGTCAGACTGATCGTAACCACCGATAACGGGACTTGGGATGCCTATGTGGATTATTTACAATTTAATTAACTAAAACAAAAAGCTTTTGAACCTATCAAAGATTAGGGGCGATTCTAATATGTATAGGAGGATAAGTGTGCTTTTATTAGTTTTACCATTATTCATGAGTATGATGTCCAATACTTCTGTATTTGCAGCTACTACTTTTACAAATCCGTTTATACATGCTGATTCTCCAGACAACGATGTTATCAGGGTAGATAATACTTTTTATATGACTAGCACGACCATGCACATGAATCATGGAGTTCCGATCATGAAATCTTATGATCTCGTCAATTGGGAAATCGTAAATTATGTTTACGATACGTATGCCAACAATGACGCACAAAATCTTAACAACGGGCAGAACGAATATGGAAAAGGCTCGTGGGCAAGCAGCCTTAGATATTATAACGGCATTTACTATGTGTCCTTTGGCTCCAATTCTACCGGCAAAACATACATCTATCAAACCAGCAATATAGAAACTGGTCCATGGACATCATCAGTGCTTGGCAACTATTATCATGACGCATCGCTGCTGTTTGATAATGGACGTGTATTCTTGGTTTATGGCAGTGATAATATCAGCATTATTGAGCTTACTGCAGATGCAAAGGCTATCAAGCCAGGGGGACTTAATCAGGTGATTATTTCCGCTGCCAGTAATATTGCCGGTTCCAGCTTTATAGTCAAGGCTGAAGGCGCGCACATACAAAAGATCAAGGGAATGTACTATATATTTCTTATATGCTGGCCATCGGGAGGCAACCGCACACAATTAACCTATCGTGCAAGTAGCTTGACAGGACCCTATACAGGTCAGGTGTCATTGAATGATTCAGGTATTGCACAGGGGGGAATTGTTGATACTCCTTCTGGCTCCTGGTATGCTATGCTGTTTAAAGACAGCGGAGCAATTGGACGTATGCCGTATCTTGTTCCGGTTACATGGTCAAATAATTGGCCGGTATTCGGTGTTAACGGTAAGGTTCCTCTTACGATGGATGTTCCTGTTGAAGGTTATCCCGAAAAGAAGGTCTATGCGTCTGATGAGTTTTCATCTTCTCAAGCCTCCAGTCAGCTTATTGCAAACGGTGGATTTGAAAATGCCACCATAAGCCCGTGGACCAATAATAACACTGCAATTGTTGCAGCAACCACTACAGACTATTACATCGGCTCAAAAAGCTTGTTTGTCAGCGGTAGACAACAAACAGCTGCTGGTCCAAAACAAC
>NZ_WUDQ01000792.1:0-1314 GCF_009827695.1 Paenibacillus sp. OT2-17
TTGAGGTAGCCCTTTCTGATACAAAAGAAGGCGGCTTTTTTCGTTCCGGGGACCTTGGCTTTATTGCGGATAATCATATCTATGTCATCGGTAGAGAGAAGGAAGTCATCATTATTCGCGGCAAAAACCATCATCCCGTCGATATTGAATGGACCATCCAAAAGAATATGCCAGAGTTGACCTTGCCCATCGCTGTATTTTCCTCTGAAATCAATGGTCAGGAAAAAGTAATCGTCGTACAGGAAATTGAAGCGCCCCTTCATGAGCAGGAATATAAACGTCTGGTCGAAAACATATTGAATGCCGTATCCAATACGCATCAACTTGAAATTTACGATATCTATTTGCTGCTTAAGGGAAGTATACCCAAAACAGGAAGTGGGAAAATCCAAAGAAAGATCTGCCGCAATGCTTATATCAAACAAGAGCTTCAAGCACTTTATCAATATCGGAGTGCGTTCTCACTATCACATTCGAATATGGAAGAAACCGCCGCAGAAAACCATGACAGTACCATAAATGCCGTTTCGTTGGTTCAATCGAAGATTCAGGAGTATATAGTGCAATTTTTGTGTTGGGAACTGAATCTCAAGCACGAGGAAATGAATTTGAATACAAATCTTCAT
This sequence comes from Paenibacillus sp. OT2-17, assembly GCF_009827695.1. Taxonomy (NCBI): domain Bacteria; kingdom Bacillati; phylum Bacillota; class Bacilli; order Caryophanales; family Paenibacillaceae; genus Paenibacillus; species Paenibacillus sp. OT2-17. Next base: position 627 of record NZ_WUDQ01000792.1, read on the forward strand.
GGTTATGGCATCGATTCTATTCTTGTCATGAAGCTTATACGCGGCCTTGAGAAGTCCTATCCGATCAAGGTCAAAGCAAGAGAAATTTTAGAGAACCCGACGATTCAACTATTATCGGCATATTTAGCCCAAAAGGTGGAAGAAGATAAATCCACTGTACAGGTCAATACTGAGAAAAATTCGCTCAGTTTCCGAAGGAATCCGCTTTCTGAAGTTCAGAAAGGGTTGTGGCTATTACATAAAATGTCCCCTGAGATGAATGCTTACAATATACCAATATGCCTCCGGTTTAATACGAAGATTGAGATTGAGAGCATTAAACGGGCTTTTCACATCGTTTTAGAACAGTATCCTATTTTAAAAAGTGTGATTGAAGAGGAAAATGGGATACCTTATCAAAAGCTGCAGCCCACGCAGCCGCTTCATGTGCAAGTGGAGGATATTTCAGCCTTGGAAGCAGATGAGATTATTCCATTTATTAGGGATAAAGCGAAGCAACCATTCGTGCTGGAACAGGATCCTTTGATGCGTATTTATGTTATGTCCAGATCTGAACAGGAACATTTCATACTGGTTGTCATCCACCATATTATTTTTGATGGAAGTTCTTTCGGCATGTTTACACAAAGCTTTTTAGATGCCTATAAAAACGTGGTACAGGGAAAGACATCGACAGTGTTTCCACCCG
>NZ_WUDQ01000793.1:0-1313 GCF_009827695.1 Paenibacillus sp. OT2-17
GTCATATAAAGAAGGGTATTGTGGAAGCTTAGCTTTTATATTGCTCCATCAGGTACATGATCTTTACTTCATCGGCCAAATCTCCAAAGGGTTCTAACGGATTCTCTTGAATGATATGATATAACGCTGGACTCGTTCCTTTGGCAGTTTGCGTACATATCTGGAAATGAAAGCGGCATGGGTGACTACGTAGCGCTTTTTACGGACAGCTGCACTGGCTACGCGGACGAGAATATCTTCGCCCCCTGCCAATTCCAGAATACGGCGCTCATAAAAGACTACGTATCGGAATGTCCGGTCCTTGATCAGCTCACGATTGAGTCTGGCAATCTCTCCGATATATCTGACCATAAGCGGCTCGAAGCTCTTGATCAGGAGAGGATCGAGCGTTAATTCCATGTCTTTGCGGAGAACAAAAGATTGCAGCAGGGCGACCTGCTGGAGCCTTATCCGATCATTGTGAATGAGTACAGCCATCTCACGCAGCATTTCATAGGAGACACGCTCACTGAGCTGCCGCAGGGCAACCGCGTTTTTATGATTAACGTTTAGTCCTTCCTGGATCTGCCCTATACGACCTCTGAACAGACGTATAAGCTGCCTACGCTGTTCATAAGGATAAATACCCTGCTGTAGAAGCACCAAGGGCAGCAGAAAGAACGCACCGACGATACCGCATAGAAACATTTGTTGCTGCGAGTGGACGAAAAAAACAGTAGCGGCCAGCAATATGACGCCGACGGCAAGGTCTTTACGAAAATAACGTTTGGCTCTAAGTTTGGCATATTGCTCTACAGGAACTAGTGTATCCCGACCACATGATGTACATTTCTCTTCCCAAAGGGCGGTGAATTGTCCACAACGCTTGCAGACTCTTAGCTTTTGGAAGGCGTGCTCTGTGCGGGTAAATGGGCGAAATTGTACAGCTTGTTTGGAACTATTCATTGCGTTCACTTCTCCGGTTCAGCAGGGCCAGAAGCTCGGTGTCGATTTGTGTAATCGACGGGGTGCGTTTTTTATGTATATAGTAAATTAGTGATTTGATGGCGACAAAAAGAAACATAATCGCCAGACATCCGTATGAGATCATAGTGTACTTCCTCTTTCTGCTTGGATTTTTACTTCAATATTTTACATGGGCGGGTTTCGCTACTGTCATTTTTGTCGTATAAAGGAGAAGGCTGGTGCCCGATTGCCCTTGTTGGGGTATAATTATATCATTACTGCAGGATATTGGTAAAATCTTGCGGTATAACAGGCTTTTTGGTTGGGTTCAGACCATTCGGGCAGTATTTTCAGCTGGCGCTCATGTA
>NZ_WUDQ01000794.1:0-1311 GCF_009827695.1 Paenibacillus sp. OT2-17
AAGTTATACGGAGGCCATACTTGTTTGTCATCTTTCAACAGTGTGAACTGATCTTTATTAACTAGTTGCCCTTCTGTTGTGTAAGCTGGGGCAACATCCGCTTCATTGTTTTTAAGCACTTCATATTTCAAGCTGTTATCATATACTTTAGATGACTTCCAATTGAACTTACCATACACTTTCTCTAGAGCTGGAATTCCGTCTGCACGTTGGTCAACTTCTCCTTGTGAGGCGAATCGAAGCTTACTTACATGTTTTTGTAGATCAGTAATTGTAGTAATTCCTAGATTTTTAGAAACTTCCGAACGAATAACAAGTCCTGCTCCATCATTTGCTTTAGAGTAATCTAGCCAAGTAATTTTAAATTGCTTTTTATATTCTCCCTTAACTTTCTTATAAACCGTGCCAGGATCAGTGAGCATATCTACTTTCAATATGGATAATAAACCGGTACCTGTATATTCTGGATACATATCGATATCGTTGTTAACAATAGATGAATGGATAACGGAGCCCGCAATATTGGGTACTCGCTCTACCTTATATCCCGCACCCTCTAAAGCCAAAGCGTAAAGTTCACCCACAATCAAATTCTCAGTAAAATCTTTCGTACCGATCCGTATCGTTGCTGCTTTATCTTCAGCATTTTCTGTTTTATCACCACATGCACTTAAAATGAGCGACAATACAAGAAAAATTGAAATTGAAAAATACAGTTTTCTCTTGTTTCTAGACATATCTTTTACCTACCTTTTCAAAAATCTATATTTAAACAAAATACGCTCGGACATATCAAGCATTACCCCGACTGTAATTGCTAAAATTCCCACCGAAAACCCACCAATCAAAAGTAAATCCACTCGATTAAGTCCTAAACCAGTAAAGATGATTTCCCCTAATCCACCCGCTCCTATTTTGGCAGCCAGGGTAGCACTTGCAATGACCTCAATGGCAGCTATTTTAATCCCTGTCAGAATAATTGGCGCAGCTAATGGGAATTTGACTCGCCACATTACCTGTTGTTCTGACATACCCACTCCATGAGCAGCTTCAAGCAAAAAAGAGGGAACAGACTCTAAACCGGCTATCATATTCATTAATATAGGAGGAATTCCCAACAGTACCAGGGCAATTAAAGCTGGTTTTGTTCCCGTCCCCATAATAGGGATTAGAAGGAGTAGAACAGCTAAACTAGGCATAATTCTTAGAACTTGGAACAAGGATACGATCCATTTCTCTGTTCGTTTGTACTTACAGGTTACGTAACCCAACACAATTCCAACGGAGGCAGAGCAGAGTAAAGCTAGTAAA
>NZ_WUDQ01000795.1:0-1309 GCF_009827695.1 Paenibacillus sp. OT2-17
TAACCACTGGCGCCTGTCAGTGCAATACGGGATCTGCCTTTTGGATACAATGCTTCACACTCCCGCTCTACTTGTCTTATCTCAGGTTCCGGTCGATGCTGCTCATTCACTACACACCGCTCCCCACTCGTTATCACGCTCTGTGTTTCACATACCCTGATTTACAGTACCCGTAACAAGCCCCATGACAAGACATGGAAACGTAAACTAGACAGTGCCACCCCAGACAAAACAAATGACCGTAACTTCCATATAAGGAGTTACGGTCAGCCTGTTTACTTCCATATATAGTTTAACGGGACGACTCCCACTACCTCCATCTTCCGAACTTATCATTCTGCACTTCGTTAACCTGTCCAAAAAATACCTGCTGGATCTATTTCTACTTGTTCGAGCTGTTCTTCAAAGCACGGATTAGGTGCAATCTCTTTTACGCGCTGCCAGCTTTCAGCCTCTTGCCGGGCATATACATGCCAATGATTTTCCTCCCAGCGAAATTGGACAATGTCCGTGCGATCCCACGACTCAGTTTCATTAGAAGGCCTTTCCTCCGTCAAGATCAAACAGTTATCCTCTATTTGATAAATGAGCCGCACGTCAGAACGCACGTAGCCTGGCACCTTTAGCGCAATATAGCCATTCAGCAGGTATTCAACCTTTTTAACGGTAAACGGATCAATCCGCTCGTTCACGAGATTTCCACCCCTTGATCAATTCGTAAATATTACGATTTAAATATAGCAGAAATCGAAGTTTTTGAAAAGAGTCCTCCTTGCCGTCCCAAAAGCAAAAAGATATCCTCCAGCCTGAAGGCTCAGAAGATATCTTATTACTCTTGTTATACGCAGCCAAATCATAATTCCCTATGATTTCTAGAAAGTTACAGTGCCACTGTGTAACACGTCAACCATCTATAATAGATTTCGCTTATTTATCAACGGAAACGCCATCTGGTACTGGAATACCAAAATCAGGTGTTCCATCTTCCTTCCAGTTGAACGGCTGAACACGTGTATGACGATTCGGGTCATACAGCGGGTCGCCTGTAATTTCCTTGTAATTCCGGGCGTGATATACGATTACATCGCTACCGTCAGCAGCAACCGTAAAACTGTTATGACCTGGCCCGAATTGTCCTGTTTCCTCATTGGTGCAGAATACCGGCTCAGGTGATTTCGTCCATGATTTCGGATCAAGTAAATCCGCATTCTCATCTGCTGTCAACAGGCCCATGCAATAATTGTGGTCAGTGGCACTAGCTGAATAACTGATAAAGATCCACCCGTTCCGTTTCAGAACCGCTGCTCCT
>NZ_WUDQ01000796.1:0-1303 GCF_009827695.1 Paenibacillus sp. OT2-17
ATGTAATGCCAAACATCAAATCCGCTATCAAACGCGTTAAAACTAGCGGTCAACGCACGGCGTTTGTCGCTAGTTTTAACGCGTTTGATAGCGGATTTGATGTTTGGCATTACATTCACCTCCTGTAAAGGCATTACTTATGAACACAAACGTTTCACAACTTAAAATATTTTAGCATGCCACACCTCAAATTGCAATAAGAAAACATTCTGAGGCGATGCGAATTACAGGATGAAAATGGATGTGCATAAACCTGTTGGGTGTCTCGCACACTATAGTCAAAGATGGTATCCAAGGAGGCTTAAAAGATGGATCTGGATTTGCAGAAGTATGCGGTACGCACGGATTTGGCATTAGAGGCAAGAGAACTGGCCGAACGGGATCAGCCTGTACCTCTGTCGGGCATAAGTGAGAACGTGGAGGAAGATAACGGAATCAAAATCACACGGCTGGACGTACTGAATGAAGAAGGAGCCAACCGTATTGGGCGGGTACAAGGGCATTACGTCACGTTGGAAGTACCAGGCTTGCGTGAAGGCGACACGGGGCTCCAGCAACGTGTAGCTATTGCATTTGCAAAAGAAATGGAGCATTTTATACAAAAAATAGGGATCTCTAATATGGCAAAGGTACTGGTGGTAGGTCTGGGAAACTGGAACGTTACTCCCGATTCGCTGGGGCCGCTTGTCGTTGAAAATTTAATGGTGACTCGTCAATTTTTTGAACTGACACCTGATCAAATCAACCCGGGCTATCGAGATGTGAGCGCGATTGCACCGGGCGTCCTGGGTATTACGGGGATCGAGTCCAGTGAAATCGTTCAAGGCATCGTGGATCGCACGAAGCCAGAACTGATTATTGCCATTGACGCTCTGGCGTCACGTTCACTGGAGCGCGTCAATACGACCATTCAGGTGGCTGATATCGGGATACATCCAGGTTCAGGTATTGGCAACAAGCGGCGCGGTATCACCAAGGATATTATGGGTGTTCCGTGTATCGCTATCGGCGTTCCGACGGTATGCTACGCTTCTACCATTGTTAATAACGTAATCGAACTGATGAAAACACATTTTACCAAAGAAAAGGCTTCTACAAAAGCAATCCTGGGGATGTTGGACGATATTTCAGAACCTGAGAGACTTGGGCTGGTGAGAGAAGTACTGCAGCCGCTGGGGCATGATCTGATTGTGACTCCTAAAGAGATCGATGAATTTATTGAAGATATCGCGAACATCATTGCTACTGGATTGAACGCTGCTCTGCATGAAGCTGTTGATCCTGGCAATGTCGCCGCCTATAC
>NZ_WUDQ01000797.1:0-1301 GCF_009827695.1 Paenibacillus sp. OT2-17
GGACGAATCCGGTCCATCAAGCGTTGTCCTTTGTACATTTCCTCTCCGTCCTTGCTCGTAAAGCTAAGATGCTTATCCAGCCCCTGCAATGAATAATTGGAAGTATAAAAGGTCGGTTTGCGATTCATTCGGTAATTCAGTATGGAGCCCATCACATGGTCCCGTACCCACGGGCTTAAATTTTCAGCACCAATATCGTCAAATACGAGCAGATCACAATTTTTGAGCATTTCGGTCGTTTCCTTCAGCTTCTGCCCGTCCTGAATCATAGACTTTAAGTCCTCCACAAAATCAGGCATATACACGATCACACCGTTCAGACCCGACAGAGCCAGCTCGTGCAATAGATAGCCCATCAAAAAAGTTTTACCCGTACCAAACGTACCCTCCAGATACAGTCCTTTTTTGGATAGACCCTGACTTTTCGTTTCTTCAATATAACGGAATAGCTGTGTGACGGCAGGCATACGTTGTGAATCTTTGCGCGCAATTTCAAGAGCGTTATATCCCTCCAGAAGGGCGCGTTCATCCACATAAAAGCTTTTAATTCGCTGACGCACCCGTTGTTCATGTTGGGAAGCAACCAACTTCGCACATGGGGTCCGAATGTCCACGATTTCGGCTGTTCCATTCGGATATTCCACGCCCAGCTTGCAAAAGTGGCCCTGAAAATCGTTAGGACATCGTTCCAGCCCCGGACAATTGTCGCAATTTCGACGATCCCGGGCATACTGAAAGAGCATGCTCATGTTGAGTCGCAATTGTGTTTCGTCCACATCAGGATGAGCAGCACAAAACTCCTGCACGAGCGGATCATTTAGAACTTGATCGGCTACATTGCGAGTGCGCTGGCGAAACGAAGGGTTCTGCATCTGCTGTAGCAAATCGCCCAGTGATTCCAAGAACGCTCCTCCTTTCTAAAATGTGCAGAGTTATGGGGGGAGACGCTTCGCGGATGGATCATTCTTACGATCGCTGTTGCCACCAGATTTTTTCTATCGTAATAGAAATTTAAAGGTGAAAATCCGGTGGCAAAGGCGAACGCTATCGCTTCTCCAGAACGATTCCATCCGCTCCGCTACTGACCGCCATAAAGTCGACATCTATTTGAATTGGCTTCGCTTAATAGTTTTATAAAACCTAAAATCCACTAGACTTTTTTCTGTTTTCCGGATTGCATTCGTTCGGCCAGACGCATCAGTTCATCCAATTCTTCCTCAGATACAGACTCCTCGGAAGGGTGATCCTGAACAATTGGAATGGATGGCTTGGCTGGCCCGTTATTTTTGGCATATGCGCGG
>NZ_WUDQ01000798.1:0-1297 GCF_009827695.1 Paenibacillus sp. OT2-17
CCCCTTTGGAGTAAATGCTTTAGGTTGACCCAGCTGGCTGATTTGAACTGTATGCTGCAGATGTTTCTGAGGTACTAATAAAAAAAACGCTCAAAAAATGAGTGTTCCTGGGAAAGTCAGTTGTCTTCCTCATTTTTCGTTGAAATTTCTTAAGACCTGTTTTGTTTTAACGGCATTTCTTCTTTGCGCCGAGGGTTACGTTAGCTGTTTGTTGTGACTGATACGTTTCCTGATATGATAAACAACGAGCAGGATTAACGGGAAAGCGATGGCATGGGTAAAATCCCAATCTACCCAGTAGGCTGGGATCTCCTTGACGTAGAAAATAATATTTTTTGCAATCAGATGCGACAGTCCGTAAATCAGAAATGCCACTGGAAAGATCAATGGCCGATAGGATTTTAGCTTTAGTAGCTGAGCTGTCCCCAAAACAAATGCGTAAAAGAAAAGCGCTGTTTTGAAATAGGTGCTAATGATCCACGTGGTGGCCATTAACGCCTCAATCCGCTGCAGAAAATTAGCAATGTTGATTCTCTGTGCAAGAATATAGGCAGCGTAAAATTCGTGCTCTGAGAAATATGCCACGAGCACTGTCAGGGAGAGAAACAAAATGAGGTTAAGTGCAACGGCCCCAATCAACAGGAAGATAAATATATTGCGGCTTGTATTGCTTTTTTTTGGACATAGGGAAGCACCATGAAGATCACGCACATTTCTCCAAAGGGAAAAATACGCCGAACATAATGGTGTGCAGCATGTCAGGAAACGGTGTATTCAAAATAGGATAAATACGCTCTATCTGGGCTTCGGGGAACAGGAGAACGATTAGGAAAATCAGAAAAAATGCAAAGAAAGAGAAAAAAATCTGGGCTGCCCTGCCCAGTGTTTCAAGACCCAGCCGCAAGCCATACACCAGCAGAATCCTCCAGAGGGATAATGGTTCCATCCTGTCCGAGGTTTAACAAATCATGGTCGGAATAGCCGGCATCCAGTATGGCATCTGGAAGATCTCCGCTGGCAACAGCTAGGTTTCTTTTTTCCGTGAAGGAATCTGAGGTAAAATCGATATGCACACCTGTTTTTTCTTCCAGTCTTTTATAAATCAGCTTTTCATTTGGATCGGAAGGTGCCAGCGGCGAGCTTTGAGTCATAAAATGCAAAGTAACTTTCTCTTTAAGCGGCAGAGTGACATTTTCCAGACTTGTAATCTTCGGATTCTGCAGATAATGATTCTTATTATCAATATATAAAGTGTAGCAATTACTACAAAAAATGCAAATACACAAATCGCGAATGC
>NZ_WUDQ01000799.1:0-1290 GCF_009827695.1 Paenibacillus sp. OT2-17
GGAACAGCCGTCATGCCGTTATGAATGGCGTGTGCTGCTGCCAACCCACCTGATTCTGCACCAACACCGCTCAAATAAATGGTAGCTTCAATCGTATCCTCCACCGCACGAGTATATACTTTCCGATCCACAGCACGTTTGGCCTTCACAGCATTTTCCAGCAACGTATCATAACAAAGACGAGCAAGTCCCAGTCCTGTAGTGGAAGGCTTGTTCAGAACCAGGTTATCCCCGTTAGCCTGATAGCAAGCACGAGCTTCAAAATAAGTGGCCAGTGCATCACCGATTCCAGCTGCAAAGAAACGTGCAGGCGCTGCTGCCAGAATGCCTGTATCCGCCAGTACAACGTCTGGATTAGTAGGCAGGAACAGATATTCATCAAAAGAGCCATCTTTTTTGTATATAACCGCAAGCGCGGTACAAGGAGCATCTGTAGAAGCAATCGTTGGGAAAATAACAACAGGCAGCTTTTCATAATAAGCGGTTGCCTTGGCGGTATCCAACGTTTTTCCCCCGCCAATCCCTATGATAATGTTTGAACCATGTTTACGCACCAATTCACGGTTACGATCAATCTCTTCTTTTGTACATTCATATTGGAATTTCTCGAAGACCACCTGGTTACCAGCTGCTTCAATTGAAGCACCTGCCTCCTTTTGGGCCCTTTCAAGTATGAACTCATCACAAATGACAAAGGCTTTATCGCCATAATCCTTAATATAGTCATTTAACGACGAGAGTAGATTTTGTCCAGAAATAAATTTCTTGGGTGAAGTAACGGACCTTACAACGTTTGCCATGTAAATTCCTCCTCAGCTTTGACTCATACTCAAATTAATAATGATTTGGGCATGTGACCCTTTAACTATAAACCTCTTTTCACGTTATTAAAAGGCTTATTATGGAATATTTTATGAACAAATTGTGTATCTATTATACTTGAACAGTCGAGCGCCATTCAGAATACAGGATACCCATCATGATACGATCATAACTATTACCATCACGAAGAACAGCGGAACGAACTCTACCCTCAAGCTGGAACCCCGCTTTCTCATAAGTTCGGATCGCTTGTGTATTGTACTCAATCACATCCAAGCCGACCCGATTTAAATTGAGCTCATAAAACGCATAACGAAGAATGAGACCTACAGCTTCTGCCCCAAAGCCCTTGCCACGGTAGTCCGTATTACCTATACCTATTGCCAGCTGCCCGCTGCGATTATTCCACTCAATTCCGTGGATAGCAACAAATCCGATCAAGACATCATCTGCCAATGTTCTTAATCG
>NZ_WUDQ01000079.1:0-13410 GCF_009827695.1 Paenibacillus sp. OT2-17
TCACTTGTTCCAGCAGTATGGTCAATTACTGCACCTTCAGTAATAATAAGACCTACACCATTCTCTGCGCGACGGCGATAATAAGCGGCTACATCCGGTCCTGGCACACCATTTGGTGAAAAAGCGCGGCCCATTGCCGGCATTACAATACGAGTCTGTAGGGTCAGATTATGAATGGTATAAGGTTGAAATAAAGCTTCTGTTGAATGGACATTTTGCGGTTGATTACTCAAGGATTGTACCTCCCCATTTTCTTTTATCGTTTTTAGCGATATATAAAAAGCTCGTGCACCATCAAACGGGGTGCAAGTGAAATGTTAGCAATGTTTAATTTATCATTCAACCGACAAAATGTTCATTCTGTTGCTTAACCAAAAGGGTTATAAAATTGTTGTATATCTAAACTCACTTGTTGACAAAACAACACATGTTTATAATGGGGGAATCATTTAATTTACCTGAAAGGAGTGTCTTGAGGATGCCTGGTGTAACCTCACCCAACCCAAACGATCCGCGCGTCATTCGAACACGTAGATTAATTCTCGACGCATTCGTTGACCAATTAAATAAGAAAGACTTCTACACGATTACGATCAATGACATTACCCAAAAAGCCACCATTAACCGTGCCACGTTCTATGCACATTTTCAAGATAAATATGCACTGCTTGAAACCCTTTTGTCAGACGCATTTTTGGAGTATGTTATCAAGAGGATTGATGCTGAGGCACGTTTGTCGGAGGAGATCATTCAGAAACTTATTCTTTCGTTATGTGACTATCACGACTCAAGTAACCAATGCGTTCATAAATATAATTCAGTGGCACCGATCCTGGAAGAACATATTAAGAATCAATTAGAGCAATTCATACTTCAACTCATAACAAGAGAAGCCAATAATACAGACCAAAGAACGTTAGAACTTGCCGCGACCATTTTAAGCTGGTCCATTTATGGTGTAACCTTTCGCTGGAATGTGGAAGGAAAAAAAGAGTCTCCTACAGATTTAGCCGAGAGAGCTGTGCCTTTAATCTTCAATGGGGTTGTCTTATCTCTAGTCTCACAAATCTCTTAGCAGAAAATGCGAATAAAAAGGGCCGTTCCCAGTATACTTCGATCAGTTCCTGGGACAGCCCTTATAGTATTTAGTAAAATAATTGCATCTTTTATTTAAAGAATTTTCTTAAACATCTCGATAACTTGTTCTTTGCTAGGTATGAACGGATTGCCCGGAGCGCAAGCATCCTTCATTGAGTTCTCGGCAAGCAGATCCAAATCCACTTCATTTACACCCAGTTCAGAAAGTTTGGAAGGAATCCCTACTTCCTTCGACAGGTCTTTGATTCTTTGGATTACATAGTCTGCGCATTCCTTATCCGTTTTCCCCTTATCTTCAAAACCGATGACCTTAGCGATGGCACGAAACTTCTCTGGTACATGCTTGGCATTCTCCTCCTCCACAATCGGCAGCAGCATGGCATTACAAACACCATGAGGCAAATCGTATACGCCGCCAAGCTGATGCGCCATCGCATGAACGTAACCCAATCCGGCATTATTAAATGCAAGTCCTCCCAAGAAAATAGCGTATACCATTTGCTCACGTGCTTCTATATCATGACCGTTGCTCACTGTACGAGCCAAATGATTAAAAATAATCTCTACTGCTGCCAACGCAGTCGCATTCGTTACAGGATAGGAACCTGGCGTAACCAAAGCTTCAATAGCATGGGTCAGAGCATCTAGCCCTGTAGCTGCCGTTAATGCGGCGGGTTTGTCTACCATCAGCTCAGGGTCGTTGACCGAAATCGTAGCTACACTATTCTTATCAACCATAACCATCTTGACCTTGCGCTCTTCGTCCGTAATGACATAATTGATCGTGATTTCAGCCGATGTTCCTGCTGTGGTATTAATAGCCACAATAGGAAGCGATTTGTGCTTGGATTTATGAACGCCCTCATACTCGGTTATATGTCCCCCGTTGGTAGCAATAATGCCGATTCCCTTAGCCGTATCCTGTGGTGATCCTCCGCCAATCGAAATTAAAAAGTCACATCCGTTTTCTTGCAGAAACTGAACACCATCATGTACATTTTTACAGGTCGGATTTGGTTTTACTTCATCGTATACCGCATAGTTCAATCCAATATCATCCAGCAAAGATGTAACCTTGCCTGCAATGCCACTCTTCATCAAAAATTTATCCGTAACGACTAGAGCTTTGTTTAAATTCAGTTCTTTTATATACGGCCCAACTTCATGCAAACAGCCTGTTCCCATAAGATTGATAGATGGTACAAAAAATACATGTGCGCTCATATAAAATCGGCCTCCTAAAGGATTCACTTCTTGTTGCCTCGCTAAATACGGAATTATTCTCTAAAGTGAAATATTTCACATTTATAATGTTATCTTTATTTTATTTTGATGTCAATAATAAAACACAGATATTTATTGGTTTTATTTTTGTTTGTTTTGTTTTTTTAGTGAATCCAATATTTGGTACACAACTAATCGGAGGAAGCCTCGTACAACTTAGATGAACACATTAACAACGAGGTGATGACAGCATGACAATCAACAAGGGAGTATTGCTGGCTCTGCTGGCAGTATCGCTGCTCCAAGCAAACCCGTCTTATGCGAAGTCGGTACCGCTGACTCCGGTGACGACCGTTTATGTGGATGACCACCCGCTTCAGCTTGCCGCCGAGCCGCTGCTGCTAGACGGGACAACGCTCGTCCCCATGCGTCAGTTGTTTGAGGCGCAAGGAGCTGTGCTTTCCTGGAACGGATTCAGCAAAACCGTAACAGCAACCAAAACCGACACGGTGCTGACCTACCACATCGGGGAACTCGTTGCTACCCTAAACGGCAAAACGCTGTCCCTGAATGTTCCGGGACAGATCGTTGAGGGCAACACGATGATTCCACTGCGTTTTGTGAGCGAAGCACTTGGGAGCACAGTGAAGTGGGATGCCCTTACCCGGACAATCCGGATTGCCTCCAGGGACGATTTTTTCACAACAGTTCTTTCCAGGGTCAACCTGCGCAGCGAACCGGATTCATCGGGAGCTTCCCCTTCCCTGCGGCTTATTCCAGCCAGCGAAAAGGTTCACGTCATCCGCGAGGTCAATGCTCTCTGGCTGGAAGTGCGCACTAAAGACAACCTGACCGGATACATATCGGCAAAACCAAAATACAGCGACTATTCCAGCCAATCCCTGGCGGAACGGCAGGGAGATGAACTCATCGCCTACGGAGAGAAATTTCTCGGTATCCCTTATGAATTCGGCGCAGCAACCGGACAGACATCGACCTTTGATTGTTCTTCTTTTGTGGGGGAAGTGTTCCAGCATACGCTCTCTATCGACCTCCCCCGTGTCTCTTACGATCAGGCTAAAGAAGGGCGGGAGGTCGGGCTGAACGAGCTGCGCAAAGGCGACCTGCTGTTCTTCAGCGCACGCGGGCTAGAGATCGGCCATGTGGCTATCTATGCAGGGAACAACAAATTGCTCCATACATTTTCCAAAGAACGCGGCGTTCATTTTGACACGCTTGACGATAAATGGCAGAAACGTTTCGTCACAGCGCGCAGGCTGTTTTAGGACGAACCAGATAGCCAGTAACAGTAGGCTATTCCAGTCCACATTCATTATCTTCTAATTGCCTTTTGCCGGACGCTCCCTTGCGGATTGCGTTCAGGCGGCAAAAGGTCTGGATTCATTGTAAAATGGAGGTCATAACGTTTAAAGACTACGTTCGCTTAAAAAATTGGATTGAGGTATTAATCGTTTTGAAATACTAGGTAGAGTCTTTTGACTATAGACAGGAGGAATAAATAATTATGCAATTTGAGACAAACCGGCTCATCATTCGTGATATTTTCAGATCTGATTGGGAAAGTATACATACGTACACGTCATTGCCTGAAGTTACTAGATATACGGCCTGGGGACCGAATACAGAAGAAGATACAAAGGCATATATAGAACAAGTTCTAGCTTCACAGCAGGAACACCCACAACAAGACTATGAACTAGCCGTTTGTCTGAAAAACAATGGAACCCTGATCGGCGGTGTTGGTATTCATGTCAAAGATACTAATGCAGAAATGGGTTATGTTTTGAATCCCGATTATCAAGGGAAGGGTTATGCAGCAGAGGCAGCACGAGCGTTACTAGACTTTGGATTTAGCACACTTGCTGTCCACCGTATTTATGCAACATGTCGTCCAGAAAACAAAGCTTCTGAGAAGGTTATGCAACAGATTGGAATGCAACGTGAAGGTTTGATGCGTGAACACTGGTACTACAAAGGCGAGTTTCATGATTCATATTTGTACTCTATTCTTGCTGAGGAATATAACAGGACATAAAAGGTGTTTTTTATATCTAAATATATTTTTGATTATTCAACAGACAATTACTCCTTGAGAAACATGTTGCTGCGATAAAATGATAGTTAAACCATTTAATGACAAATAGGTTTGAGGAACTTTTCTGAACGATATAATTTTTAATTAAGGAGGGAACAACATGGAAGCTTTTGCAGAATATTTAGCGCATATTGATAACCCCCAACATCGGGCTCGAACGCAAGAGGTTTTGGCTTGGGTAACCAAGAAGTTTCCAAATTTAATGGCAAAAATTGCGTGGAGTCAGCCTATGTTTACGGATCACGGCACATTTATTATTGGCTTTAGCGTAGCCAAACATCATTTGGCCGTTGCCCCTGAAAAGGCAGGGATTAATCATTTTTCTGAGTTAATTGTGCAGGCTGGCTATGATCACACCAAGCAGTTGGTACGTATCCAGTGGGATAGTCCCGTTGATTTCTCATTACTTGAGAAAATGATCGAGTTTAATATTTTGGATAAGGCAGACTGTTCAACCTTTTGGCGGAAATAAAAAAAGGTTCCTTTTCTCGTAAAACTATACATCGAGCATCACAAATAAGTATTTCTCTTCTCGCCCCCTCTACCATCCTTCCAAATCTCATCATGCTAATGACCCTTAAAGTGACCCTATGCTATAATGTGGAAAGTATGGATTGTTACATGCACAGGAGGATTGGAGCAGAATGATTGGGAAATTTTTAATTTTCTCTCTACTATGGAGTTTGCTCGGCAACCCGTTTTTGGCAATGCTCGTACTCCTAATCGTGATCTATATATTGGATCGCAGCTTTGTCGGTGTATTGCCCAGCATCAGCAGACCATGGAAAAGAAGACGCAATGCCGCTCGATTGCGCCAACAGATTACGCTAAACGCCAACGATGTGGCTGCCAAGTTCGATTTGGCTCGTATCTGGATCGAAAGCAAGAAATATCCTCAGGCTTTGGAGCTGTTATTGGAAATTCAATCCCGTTATGAAGAATCAGCAGACTATTGGAACGCACGGGGAACGGCTGAAGTACACACAAACCATCTGGAGGTTGGAGAACAGCATTTATTGAAAGCACTGGATATTAACCCGCGGGTGCAATACGGTGAGCCTTATTTGCATTTAGCCGCTGCTTTCAAGGAACGTGACGTCAATAAGTCGCTTCATTATCTGCAGCAGTTTCAGGAGATTCAGTCTTCTTCCAGTGAGGGCTATTATCTGACAGGCTTGATGTACCGTATGCTGGGACGCAAGGATGAGGCCATTGTAGCCTTTAACCAGTCCATTGCCGTCTATCGCTCTCTGCCCAAATACCGTAAACGAAGTGAGCGCAAGTGGGCTGTACGTAGCTTATTCCGTAAATTAATCGGCTAAACAGCTATATTTATTTTCTTAACGACCTTTCTCTTCTTTTGAGAAAGGTCGTTTTTACGTTTGTCTACCATGTACTTCCACGGACCTGAATCGGCTCCCTTTCGCATCCTGAATTTGAGGCATTTTTTTTGTAATCAGTCGTTGACATGCCACAAATCAGGTCATATAATCCGTTTATGAACTGATGAGTTTATACATAAACTTTAAAGTACAAAAAGACAGAAAGGATGATCATCTTGTTAAAACCCAGTCTCTACATATCTGCTATATTCATTCTTCTGTTCACCTCAGCTTGCTCATCTACAGGATCGAGTAATAATGAAGCAGCAGAACAACAAAAGCAAAAGGTGGAAGCGATGGTTGTTAAAAAAGAACCGCTGTCTGCTTCTTTTGACCTTTCAGGCACACTACAGCCCTATGAGGATACCTCCGTATCTTTTGAGTTATCCGGACTGATTCGCGACACAGTAGTCAATGTGGGAGACTCCGTATCCCAGGGGCAGATCTTGACGATGCTTGATTCATCCAGCTACCAGCTACAACTGGAGCAGGCTAGTACAGCTATTCTTGAAGCACAGGCAGGTATCAAAAATGCTACAGCTGCCATTTCAAGTGCAGATGCCTCCATTCAATCCGCCGACGCGCAAAAGGCAGCAGCTCAAGCTGGAGTTAACAAAGTGAACAAGGGTGCCCGTGAGCAGGAAAGGGCACAGGTCCGTACCAAAGTGCAAAGAGCACAGTCCGCTTTGACTAAAGCACAGGCTACCGCTGAACGCACCAAGCTTTTATATGATCAGGGAGCTGCAACCAAAAACGATTATGAAAATGCGCAGCTCGCTTTGACCAATGCCACCAAGGACCTGGAGGATACACAAGAAGCCCTCTCCTTAATCCAGGAGGGAGCAACATTGGAAGATCGGCAATCGGCAGAATCCAGCCTACAGCAAGCCCAAGCCGGGAAAGAAGCTGCTATCGCTGCGAAGGAACAGGCAGAAGCCTCTCGAGATAACTCAACTGCGGCATATCAACAGGCGGTCATTGCCAAAAAGCAAGCCGAACTTTCCCTCTCCAAGACAGCTTTAAAAGCCCCCATTTCCGGCGTTATTCTGGAGAAAAAGGCAACGGTGGGACAATTGGCGAGCACTGGACAGCCGATATATCGTATCGGACAAATCGACAAGCTCAAGGTGCTGCTCCCTGTTCCCGATCATGAAATCACGAACTGGAAGCAAGGTCAGACAGTCCAACTTCAACTGTACGATGAGAACAGAGAAGGAACGGTCAGCAAAATTTATCCGGCCACCAACACCAATACGGGCAGTATCAACGTAGAAGTGATTGTTCCTAACCCCCAGCATGATTGGGCCCCGGGACAAGTCATAAAGGCAGGCCGCCAACTGACTCAGAGTGAGCAAATTTTGCTCCCAGCCAAAGCTGTCATTAATAACGGTACAGATACTTTTGTCTATAAAGTGGTGAACAACAAAGCGGTCAAGACGGTCGTGAATGTCGGTCAGATGTCCAACAATAAGCTCGAAATTACCAAGGGACTGAATGTCGGGGATCGTATCGTTACCACCGGAGTAAACCTGATCTACGATGGGCTGCTCGTTCAGATCATGGGGGGAACGAGCAAATGATTGCATATTTTATCAAAAAGAAAAAACTGACCCTCTTTATTTTTATCATGGCGATTGTCGCCGGGCTATATAGTGTCTCTCAACTTCCCCGGCAGGAAACGCCGGATATTATCAAGAAAACCGCTGTGGTCACGACCCTCTACCCTGGAGCTACACCCCAAAAGGTAGAACAAACGGTCACGAAGCCTCTGGAACAAAAAATGAAAGAAATCAATCATATTAAAAAGATTTCTTCTACATCCGAAAATGGACTTTCGACGATTATCATTGAGACAGAAGGCAACGCCAATGCCGCAGAAGTCTGGGATACATTACGCAAAAAAATGAACGATGCCCAATTTTTTCTGCCCACAGATGCTCAAAAGCCTGTCGTTAACGATGATTTGAATAAAGTATTTATCCATTCCTACGCCATCACGGGGGACTCTGTGGAGCAATTGTATCAACTAAATGATATGGTGATATCATGGAAGGATCAATTAAAAACCATTCCCGGTGTATCGGAAGTAACAATCAAGGGATTACCGGATCAAGAGGTTCAGATTCAGATTGATGCCCAAAAGCTCCAGCAGTACCATATCAGTTGGGAACAGCTCATGAGTGCAGTGCAGAAGGAAAATGAGCAATATCCGATAGGCAATCTGGATTACAATGAACGTACCTACCGAATGAATGTGACGCAGTCCAAGAATGCTCAGGATTTGAGTAAAGTCATTATTTCCAAAACTGAAAGTGGCGCTCCTGTGTATCTCAGTGATGTGGGCACCGTATTGCTTACACATAACACCAGCAGCTATATGGCCTTTTTTAACGGTAAACCAGCTATTACGCTGACGATTAACGGTAATACCGGCTCTGACGTAGACACGATTTATAGCAAAGTAAATAAAGAAATGCAGTTGTTAAAACCAGATCTGCCTAATACGTTTCAACTGAATACGTTATTTTCACAGACCGAGCGGATTGATCATATTTTTCATGGCTTGACCCGTGAATTGCTGTTTGCCATTGCGGCGGTTGTGATCGTATGTACATTGGGCTTGAATCTGATTACATCCTCTTTTGTGGCACTGGCTATTCCTATTTCAATCGCCATAGGTCTCATTATTCTCCCTATGCTCGGAATAACATTGAATCAGGTTACGGTCATTGGCTTAATTATTGTAATGGGGATTCTAGTCGATGATGCTGTGGTGGTTAATGATAATATTGAACGCAGAATGATGACCTTGGGCGAGAGTCCCAAGATAGCAGCATTAAATGGAACGAAAGAAGTTTCCATTTCCATTTTGACCGCAACCCTGGCAACTGTAGCCTCCTTTGCCCCGCTGTTCTTTTTATCAGGCGATGCAGGCTCCCTTATCAAACCATTACCGTTTGCTGTTATCTTTACGTTATTGGCTTCCATGCTCATGTCCTTTACCGTCATCCCAATCTTTAGAGAATGGTATGGACAACGAAATCAAAAAACGCCCAACTCCACCATGAAGCCGTCGGGACTGCTGGGAAAACAAATTGATGCTCTTCGTAACGTATATACCAGCAAGCTGATTCCGAGAGTCATTAAGCAACCTGGATTATATGCTGCATTAGGATTATTGATCAGTACCACGCTGTACGGCATACTTGCTCTGATTCCGATCGACCTGTTCCCCAGAACCAACGATCCGGAATTAAGCATTAATGTGCGTATGCCTACAGGTACTTCTATAGAAGAAACCAAGCGGGTCACCGAGGATATTGCCAAATGGGTGAAGCAGCAACCTCATGTGGAAACGATCAGTTATGCGGCTGGCGGCGACGCTCCCCGGTTGTTTAAAGATATGACCGCTGACGCCAAAACAGGCACAACCGTGGGACAAATTGCTATTATTGGGGAAGAAGGTGCATTTGATCCCGATGAAATGGCAGACAAATGGCCCTCCATCTTAAAGGATCGTTATCCGGGTCAATCCATTTCCTTGAAAATAGCTAAAGTGGGGGTGCCTCTCGGTAAGCCGATCTCCATTCGGATTTTAGGCAATGATGTAGATCAGTTGCGTTCGTTGTCACAGCAGTTAAAAGAAGGCATTATGGCTACCAGAGGAACACAGGACATACAAGATAATATGGAAAATGAAGGATATACGTTGGATTTCCAAATCAACAAACAAGCGATGGATCAATATCAGGTAAGCAATAATGATCTGACACGTACACTCTTGTTAATGGGTAATGGCGTGAGCTTTAGCCGATTTGATACGGGGAAAGATTTGATCAATATTAAGCTGAAGCTAAGCCAAACCGATCAAAATCCTGAAATTTTGTTTCAGCAATTGAATGTGACCAATGCCAATGGTATACAAATCCCTTTATCTCAATTGGCTGAGTTGAAACCATCCTTTGCAACACAAAAAATTAACCATTATAATTTAAAACGTTCGATTACTGTTGAAGCTGAAGTTCACGGGCGTACAGCTTCCGAAGTCATGAAGGATGTCAAGCTTAAATTGCAGGATATTAAATTTCCTCCAGGCTACACTTGGGAAATTGGGGGCGAGATTTCAGGACAAGATGACATTTTATCAGAAATAGGATGGTTATATGTTGTCGTCATACTATTAATCTTCATGCTGATCTTTTTGCAATTTTATTCTTTCTCGACTCCACTCATCATATTGACTACCGTGTATATGGCAGCAGCAGGCGGATTTCTTGGCTTGTTCATTCTAAATACGCCGGTTAGTTTTATGGGCGTGTTGGGCTTAATGACCTTGGCAGGTATTGTCGTACGTAACGGCATTGTGCTGATTGAGTTTATTGAGGATGCAAGACGTGAAGGGATCGAACTGAAGGAGGCGGTTATTGCAGCGACCAAAGCGCGTTTCCGTCCCATATTGCTTACTTCACTGACAGCCATTGTCGGTCTGATTCCGATTGCGCTTATTGGAGAGCTTATGTTTAGACCGCTGGCGTATACCATTATGTTTGGATTGATGTACTCGACCATTCTTACAATGTTTGTGGTTCCGTCCCTGTATATGGTTATTGCCCGCTGGAAATTAAAGAGACAGAGCAAAAAATTGGGGGTACAATGAAAAAAATAACGAGTGAAGATATTATCTATGCCGCCCTTTCCCTGTTTTCTGAAAAAGGGTACGATGCCACCTCGGTGGATGAAATTGCCCGCAAAAGCGGGATGGTCAAGGCTTCCTTTTATAAATACTTTCAAAGTAAAGAAGAGTTGCTGCTGGGGACAATCGTCCTGATTGAAAAACTTCTTGATGCAGATATTAAAGAACTTTATTTGAAGCATCAGCTACCTTCCCGTGAAAAGTTGAGACAACTGTATTTGATTGCGCTGGGCCGGATTTATAAGAATAAAGTTCATTTGCTGGTATACTCCGTCCCTTTAATCGGTTCTAAGGAAGAAAAAATCGCACAAGCCATTGATCGTGTTGAACATTATTTGTCTAACGTGATGGTTGATTTCTTAATTGATGCTTATGGACAATCTATACGTGACTATGCGCACGATATCAATTTTGTCATCAAAAGTATCATTATTAATTCCTTCCGAATGAGCGATTCAGAACTGTCCTCGACGGAGCATCAAACACTGGCTGAATTTATTGTCAGCATTACGGATATACTGGCACAAGGAATGTTGAGCCCTGATGTTCAACATCAAATCATGTGGGGCCGCGATTCCGTATTCTATGAAGATTCTGATCAAATCTGGACCAAAGGAAAACAAATCTCCTATGCACTACAACGTATAGATACGGTTCTGAAACAAACTAAATTAAATGAAGCTACACGGAATGAATATGTGCAAATCCTAAGCAGATTACAGCGTGAGCTCTCGGAAGAAAACGTGGAAATAGCTCACGTGAAAGCCCTCCTTCTATTTTTGGGACAGCTGCCCGAGTTGCTGGAAGACTGTACCAAGCTGAAGGCTGTATTGGAGATTTAGCACGCCGAAATGCATAAAAAGAGGTTCATGATAGTCAGATCTACTGCCATCATGAACCTCTTTCTTTAATATACTTTGTCCGATCCAAAGCATCCTCTCACGCTCACCGTAACGGCGCATAACCAAGCCGATTCAGTTCTTCTGCAATCACGCGATAACCACGACTGTTCGGATGCACCCGGTCTAACGAAAGCAGTGCCCGTTCATAGCCCTCAAATGCGGGATAAATGTTCGCCACCCGGTAATTGGGTCCGCCCAATGTGTAGAGAAACGAGTTGTACTGGCGCACATACACTCCCGCCTCCCTTACCCCTGGAAAAGGATTATATAATCCCACCATTCGGATGATAAATGGCTCACGCTGACCGGACTTTATCTGATACAGGGCATGTACAATTTGGCGCACATGTTCTTTGGTGTGATTCAGTGCTTGCGGAATGGAGGAACCCGACAAGCCGGAATCTCCAGCAAGGGCGCTGATGTATGGGCGCAGATCATTCCCGCCGATCGTTACCGTTATAAGTTCAGCCCGGCTGAGCGCCGACCGAAAAAGCGGATTGTTGCGGACCATTGACAGCAACTCCTGCGATGTCAGCCCGTTAATTCCCAGATTCTCGTAACTGACTGGCGTACGGAGATGTCTTTCTGCCATTCGCCGATAGATAGGTACAAATCCGCCGCTCAGCAACGTCCCCGCACCTGTTGTTAAAGAATCTCCAATCGCTGTATAGTGGTACGCCAATGAAACCCACCTCCCTCTTTCTACATAACATATCTTATGTAGAAAGAGGAACGCGGGACCCGGAGATTCGCTTATTCTTCGTCTATTTCATATACACAATGGAATTGCCCACCATCCGGCAAATCCTCTGATCCATATACGGCAAAGCCCACATTGCGGAAGAAATCTGCCCCCTCCGCATCCGTGTCCACAGTAAGCCGTTTCGGATTACGCTCCTGGATAAGCGTAAGCAGCATGCCTCTGGCATATCCTCTATGACGGTTTTCAGGCAACACGGCCAGATGGCGAATTACGGTTGTTCCATCCTCCTGCTCCTCAAAGCCAACAATACCTACAATAAGTCCTTCATCTTCTACACCGAACAGCTTCCAGTCATCCGAGGCTTGATAGGTACGTAAAGCTGCTTCTCCGCGTTCAGGATGATCCAGCACAGCGTAGGTTAACAGCTCCAGAACCTCCTCACGATCTGAATCTGTTTTTATATTTTTAAACATTGTATGTCGTCTCTCCTTAATATCCTGAAATTAGGATTACCTCTAATTCTCCATAATAAGCAACGGCCAGTTATCAAGCCACTGCTTCTCAAATACACGCTGACGAAAAGCCGTTGTGTGACGAAACAAAGGGCTTTGCCGTACCCGCATATCCAGCAGATCTTCCAATCCATGCGGACAAATGACCTCTATTTGATCCTTGTCATTCAATCTAACCGCCACAGCCGTTGCCGTCTCTGGCCAGCGGCTCATCGCATCCTCTATCGAGGAATAAGGAGCCTCCCCGTTGCGAATATGCATCCGAGCCTGATTTTTGACAGACCAGTTACGTCCGGCCTGCTTACGGTTCAAGGACAATTCTAGATACTCATCTCGTTCCTCTAGCGTATTTTTCGGGTCAAAGTAAATAACATCAATATCGTTTAAAGGTGTAGCAGTTGTATAGCCATGGAGCTTGTCCCAAACCCGGTTACGTACATAGCCTGCGGCAATACATCCTTGCGGCAACTTCAGCTCTCGCACATATCGCAAGTCTTGCAGTACCTGCGGATCATTCATATATTGTATGATTCGTAGCACATTTTCTTCCGACTTCATCCTGCACTCAACTCCCTTTTTATGATGACAGTTGCTGCACCGATTCTCCTCCTTGAGCCGCGATCCGTGCTGTACGCTGCACCAGACGGCGGCGTGCGACCAGAAGGAACGGAATTCCAATCACAACCGACAGGGCAACCGGAACAAAAACGGCAAGCGGCGCCGTTTGACCATAGATATCCAGCAACCAGCCACCAAATAAAGGAGCCAGCACGCTTCCCA
>NZ_WUDQ01000007.1:0-87064 GCF_009827695.1 Paenibacillus sp. OT2-17
AAATTCATGTTTGGTGGCGATAGCGGAGGGGTTCCACACGTACCCATCCCGAACACGACCGTTAAGCCCTCCAGCGCCGATGGTACTTGGACCGCAGGGTCCTGGGAGAGTAGGACGTCGCCAAGCACGATAAAAGAGCACAGCCTTAACGGGCTGTGCTCTTTTTCCTATAACCGATTCATTTATCATTCACATAAAAGATCATCCTCATGGATTCGTTCAAAAGTTTTATGGTACCTGGTTGTACTTTGTATAGTGGTGCCTAGTCAGCTTTTTTAACTGAGGACAGTATTTAACTGGGGAAGTTAATCTATTTCAACCTGTTCTGTCTGAAGGACACTCAAGGTTTGAAGTTTACGGGTAATTTCTTTTTGCCACTTTGTATCTCCGACTTGTACGGCAAGATTGAGAAGATCCAAATAATCATCAATATGCAGGGAGGTTTTATTAAAAGTTTCTTTCACTGCGGTCCTGCCTCCTTTAAAGTCTATGTGTATTTATCATTTAATAATGATAATCATTATCAAACTATGATCTTATTCATATTATGCCTGTGTTCTAGATAAATTGCAAGTTATGATATGAATGAATTTTGAAGCACGCAAATGAGGGCTTGAAAAAACAAACCCTTCTCCTTAAGTTCACGCATTGTTCACGTCTTTTCTATGGAACATAATGAAAAGAACAAGCGGGCATTGAGTGTCCACCAATAAGGAGGGCAAATTGCGCAATGCTTCAACAAGAGGAGGAAAAAGACCATGAGCAGAACAAAAATGAAAGCGTTTGCCATTGTGATGGCGAGCGCCTTGGCATTGACGCTGGCAGCTTGTAATAACGGACAAAGCGCAAGTCCGGGAAATTCAGGAGAACCGAGCAGAGGCACCGCAACGAAAGATGTTACGATTACCTTTCAGAACATTAATCCTGATCCGAGCACCCCTTCGTACAAAATGATTAAGCAAATTGTAGGTCAATACGAGCAGGATCATCCTCATGTCAAAATTGAATTGGATTCGCTAAATACAGATCAACAAAAGCTTAAGCTGAAAACACAGGCAGCGGCGAAGGAAGTACCTGATATCACGATTGTAAACCCGGCTGCACAGATGAAGCCATTCGTAGATGCTGGGCTGCTGGCTCCATTAAACGATGTGGCTGATAAAGAGGGGTTAAAAGATACGTTTCAGAATGGACTTCTTAATTACTATAGCTTCGACGATAAGCTCTATGCTTTTCCGGACGGTAACAATATAGAAGTGGTGTTTTACAATAAAGAACTGTTCAAGCAGGCGGGAATCCAGAAGTTGCCGACCACCTTTGACGAGCTGATTACGACGGTCAAGACGTTGAAGGCGAAGGGAATTACTCCGATTGCCATTGGGGAAAAGGATTCATGGACGGGTTCCCTCCTTTTTATGAATATTTTGTTGCGTACAAATGAAGGGCCGAATTTTCTCAATGATGTACTGGACGGTAAAAAGACGTTTAACGACCCGGCTTTTGTGGAAGCGGTGGATGCATTTCAGGAATTGGTGCAGGCAGGAGCTTTCCCGGATGGAGCTACATCTATTGACTACAATGCAGGTGGTAATATTTTTAAAACAGGAAAAGCCGCGATGTATATCATGGGTACATGGGAAACGGGGTCTATTGATGCTTCTTCGGTAGCGGGTAAGGTAGGAGCGTTTCAATTCCCTACGGTGAATGGCAAGGGTGATGTGAATGAGTATGTAATTGCGCCGGGCAGCGCATTTGCGGTATCTGTGAACAGTGAACATTTACAGGAGACGAAGGATTTTCTGCACTATTTTATTACGGAGATGCCCAAAATTCAGTTTGATCTGAAAAATGCGATTGGCAGTGGTCAGAAAATGAAAGGTGATCTGAAGGAAGCGGGCTACTCCGAGTTAGCGATTAGTCTTAATGAGCTGTTCAAGAATGTAAAAGGGGGCGATCTCGCTTTTGATAATACGATGAATCCGGCTATTGCGCAGGCGCATCTGAGTAGCATTCAAAACCTGTTCGTGCAAAAGGAAGACTCTGCACAAGTTGCCAAGGAACATCAGAACACTTTTGAAGCGAATAAATAAGTGAGGATTTTGCAAAAATCCAATAAGCGACTCCCAATGAACAATATATAGATCGAAATGGCCTAGTTCGTCTAGATATTGCACTTTGGAGCGACTGGAATCGAATTTTGCAAAATCCTGAAGTAGCTGACACTAGGGAGGGGGCAGAGTGCTCCTTCCCTGATTGGAAATCATGTAGGTTGTGCATCCTCAGAAGATGTTCAGAATCAACACAAAGGAGATTAGAGCATGAATGTACTGAAGGTGCCAGCACGTACCATTGCCGTTTTCGTGCTACCCTGCCTGTTGTTGTATACCTGTATGGTATTTGTTCCGATTCTGGTGTCGGTGTATTGCGGATTGCTGGATTGGAACGGAATCGCCGAGGCAAAGTTCGTGGGGCTGGCTAATTTTGAACGGATTTTTACAGCAGATTCAGTGTTCTGGCCGTCCGTGAAACGGACTATGATGTTCGCTGTGTTTTCCATGCTGGAAATTCCGTTTTGTCTGTTGCTGGCGATCTTGCTTAATCGTTATGTGCGTAAGGCCAATACGCTGGTTACGATGTATTTTCTGCCGGTTATTCTATCGGTGGTCATTATCGGGCAGCTGTGGAAGACGATCTATAATCCAGCTTCGATGGGTGGAATGCTGAACGGTATTTTGCTGGCGATTGGGCTGGAAAGCTGGACGCGCTCATGGCTGACGGAACCGCAGATAGCGATGTACGCCCTCTATTTTGTATCGTTGTGGCAGTATTTTGGCTATCATTTGCTTATCCAGTTTACCGGGGTACAAAATATACCGAATGAGCTGTACGAAGCAGCCAAAATTGATGGAGCTGAAGGATTCAAAGCAGACCGCTATATTACGCTGCCGCTCATTGTACCTATTTTCAAGATATCAATTGTATTAGCATTTATCGGCTCCCTGCAATCGTTTGATTTGATCTGGGTGATGACGGGTGGAGGACCAGCTCATGCAACGGATACAGTATCTACGTATATGTACAATATGTCCTTTTTATCGATGAAATACGGATATGGCAGCGCATTAGCTTCAATTCTCGTAGTGATTTGCTTGTCATTTACAATTGTGATAAATTTTGTTTTCAAACGAATCGAAAATAAGGTAAGCTAAAGGAGATGGAACTGTTGAATGCCTTAAAAAAAACGGGAGTCTTTTCCTTATTGGCAATCTTAATTGTCACGCAGCTGTATCCACTCTTTTGGCTGCTGACCTATTCGTTGAAGACGAATGAAGAGATATTGAGCTCAAGCTTCTTTGCACTCCCTCAAGTGCCCCAGTGGCACAACTATCAGGAAGCCTATGAATCAGGGAGCTACTTGCGCTATTTAGGAAACAGTGTGCTGGTGACCGGGGTTACGATGATTTTCGTCATTTTATTAAGCTCAATGACTGCTTATGCGATTACACGTTTTCGTTGGCGCTTCGGGGCTGTTGTGCTGACTTTGTTTCTGATCGGGATGATGATCCCGATGCAAGCTACACTGCTGCCGCTGATGGTGATGTTTAAAAACGTCCATATTCTGAATACGTATTTCTCACTGATTTTACCCTACATTGCTTTTCAGACACCGATTGCGGTCTTCATCCTATCCGGCTTTATGCGGTCCATTCCCCACGAAATTGAAGAATCCGCTTACATTGACGGAGCAAGCATTTATCGTATTTTCCGCAGTGTAATCTTACCCATCTCGATTCCGCCTATCATGACGGTATGTATTTTAACTTTCATTAACATCTGGAATGAATACATTATGGCTGCCACCTTTATCTCGTCCGAGAAGCTCAAAACTCTCCCTTTCGGCGTATATACGTTCGTCAGCCAGTATTCTGTGAACTACGGTAATATTGGTGCTTTTCTAGTCATGGGTGCCTTACCGGTCATTATTATTTATTTTGTTCTGTCCGAAAATATCACCAAGGGCATGGTTGCGGGAGCGGTTAAAGGATAGGCGGCCGATGCGAAAGGAGCGCACGGAGGTATGCTGCGCCGTTTTCAATCCATTCAATACCGCTTGTTTGTTCTGTTCCTGTTGAGCATGTCCGGCATTGTGCTGGCGGTCAGTCTATTATTTTACAACCGTACTACGGTGCAGTTCCATGATAAGGTCAGCGAGCTGGCGCGTAAAAATGTATCCCAGACGGCAGGCCTGTTCGAATTGCTACTCGGCAGCTATAACAGTCTCTCCAAATCGATCAGCAACAATATGGATTTGGTTCGTCTGTTGACGACGGATAGTAGTGATTTACCTGCTGTCAATTACATCAACGAACGTACGATTACGAATATTCTGGGCGCTATCTATTATTCGCGTGAGGATCTGATTGGCATCCATGTCATCACAGACACAGGCAAGGTATATAACTATGGCAATTATATGAATGTCATTGATACTCATTACGAACATACGGAATGGTATAAGGAAATTCGAAAGTCGGCGGGCAAAATTGCATGGCTGGGCGTGTATCCTCATTCTGTCATTGATCAGGTGGAAACCAGACCCGTGTTTGCGTTTGGACGGCAGCTCTATGATCTGGATGAGCACAAGCCGATTGGTATTGTCCTGTTTGAGGCTGAGCCGCGTTCTGTTTTGTCCGCTCTCCACAATTTGCGGCTGGGCACCAATAGTCAGGTATATTTGTTAGGTCATGAAAATCGAATTGTGTCGGCCACTTCCTCTGATCCGCCTCCGGATTTGCAAAATCTAGAGCAGCAGGTACCGGAGGAGGATGTTATTGTAAATCGAAGTAATGAAAAAGTTGTAATCGCTTCCAAGTTGCCGTTTGCCGACTGGTCTGTGATTAGTGTGACACCTAGTGAGGATCTGAACGTGGAGCTGGTGCAAAATCAAAGGTACTTATTTATCGTGGCACCTATACTTATTATTGTGTCGGCGTTAATTGCATCTATCGTCTCCAGGGGCATTTCCCTTCCACTCAAGCGAGTCATTCGGGAAATGAAGCGGGTAGAGACAGGAAATTTCCGTCATACGGTAAACACCAAATCCTATGAAGAAATCAACCAGCTAGCTACTTCTTTTAACCATATGGTAAGACGGATTGCAGAGCTGATTGAGCTGGTGCGTATATCATCAGTCAGCGAAAAAAATGCAGAGCTGCACGCGCTTCAGACGCAGGTCAATCCACATTTTCTATATAATACGCTGGATATGATCTATTGGATGCTGGATGAAAAGGGACAAGATCAGCTCGGAGAGGTGGTTCTCTCCTTATCCCATATGTTCCGTTACAGCAGCCATTGGGAAGAGGGGACCGATGTAAGCCTTTGTGAAGAAGTGGAGCAGGTTGGCCACTATCTCACCATTATCCAAGCCCGGCTGGAGGGCAGGGTATCCGTAGACATCAATATTGAAGAACGATGGATGGATATCCGCTTGCCGAAAATGACCTTACAGCCATTGATTGAAAATGCGGTGAAGCACGGACTGGAGCCTCTTCATGCGGATACAGGTGGCAAGCTGCTCGTCAGAGCGGAGGAATATGGCGGTGTATTGAGCCTACACATCATCGACAACGGTGCAGGGATGGAGTACGAACGATGGGAGGTGGTCCAGGTCGCTTTGGCAGAACCCGGCAAACAGGCGGGCAGCGGGCAGGCGGGAGGCATCGGCCTGCAAAACCTAAATTTACGGCTACGGCACATGTTCGGAGAAGAGTACGGCCTACGGATCTCTAGCGTACCTGGGGCCGGAACAACAGTCACTGTAAGTGTGCCTCTGCCACAGAAGGAGGAGAAACATGAATATTCTGATAGCTGACGATGAAAATATGATTCGGCAGGGGATTCGGCGTACCATTGGCCAAGCTCTACCAACCTGCGGCATTCATCTCGCTGCTTCCACCGAGGAGGCAGCAGGCATTCTGGCGGAGCATCCTGTAGATATTGTATTAACTGATATCCTGATGCCCGGTATGGATGGTCTGGAATTCATGCGTATTTCTAAGCGAAAGCATCCTCATCTGCAGTGGGTTGTCATTTCGGCCCATTCCGACTTCCATTATGCACAAAGAGCAGTAAAGCTGGGTGCCAAAGACTACCTGTTAAAGCCGATTGGTAAAAGAAAGCTGCTGGAATGCATTGAAATACTGGCAGCCGAAGCGCTTGTGGCCTCGCAGCAGGCGAACGAGGGTAGGCTTCTCAAATCCAATATGGTTTATTTGCGTGAAGCCGTTTTCCAACGCTATGCCCTTGGACTGGACACGGGCAAGCTGGATATACAGCCTTTTGTCGAAAATTATCCGGAATTCCATCTCTTCATGGTTCGTATGGAACCTGATCACAAGCAGACGCATTTGGAGCATTTTATGATTGAAAATGTACTGTCCGAGCTCATTGAGGCAGGAGGCAGCGGCTTTGTCGTCAGTCTAGACCGCCATAGTCTCCTGGGCATTGCAAGGCTAAGGGATGAGGCAGAGGCCGCACGGCTAGAGACGTTGCTCGAATCCCATTTGAAGCGTTATGTGAAGGTGCCCCTACAAATTACACGTTCGGGTGTTCATCACAATTTTGCCTCCATACCTGAAGAGGTGGCGCGACTAAGACGTACGCCAGAGGAGATTGCAGCCGCAGCAGCGGATACAGGAGAATGTCTCCGCAAAGGCATGGATACGGTAGATGTGGCATTGCAATACATTCGGGCTCACTTTACAGAGGAGCTGTCGCTGGAGAAGGTGGCTTCAATCGTATTTTTGAATCCGGTGTATTTCAGCCAGTTATTCAAGCAAAAGATGGGACAAGGCTACAAGGATTACGTCATTTGCTTGCGTATGGAGGAGGCGAAGCGGCTGCTCAGTGATCCTCATCTGCGGCTGGCTGATATTTCAGAGCGGATCGGTTATCAGGATATGAGGCATTTTACACAGGTATTCCGGCGCAAATGTGGAATGACTCCAACCGAGTATCGACATCAGGGAGTCAAATAAGGCGGTATCAACGACCGAATGAAGGAAGTTCTTCAAGCATCAGACTGTTTCAGGAGTAGAGCGGTAGAGCATCTACTCGGGAGCAGTCTTTTTCGTGTCTCCAGCTTGTAGCAGTTCAACAAATTTGCGAGCTGCATTGGATAAATAACGATCCTTGCGCCATACGACGGCAGGCCGTGTGAAGGGGAATGGCTCCTTAATGGAGAGTGTGCGAAATCTGTCCCCGTATTCTTGTCCTAAGCCAGCGTCTGGAATAATGGTAATTCCCATGCCTGTGGAAACGAGCGAGAGAATGGTCGATATTTCTGGACAGTCCAGTACGACGTGCGGAATAAGATGGTGTTCCTGAAATTTGCGGATGACGGTTTCGTATAGTCCGTGTCCTTCTGTTCGGCGTCCCAACAAGAGGTCATAGCTGGCAGCTTCCTCTAAGGTAATTTCCCCACTGGGATGGCGATCTGCCCATTCACACGGAAGAACCGCAACAAAAGAAACTCCCTCCAGTTCAATCGTATGGTACGATTTGTCATCTACCGGAAGCAGCAGCAGGGCCAGATCCACTTTATTTTGGTGCAGCAGTTCTTCCAGATGATGTGTGTCTCCGTGTCCTATTTTAACGTATACCTCTGGAAAATCCTGATGAAAGCGGCTGAGTTGTTCAGTAATCAGAGACATACAGGCGGATGACGTGCCTATGGAAAGTGTACCAGTTACTTTGTTTTCAAACTCCCCAATTTCTCTACAGGTGTCCTCCATTTCAGCCAATAATCGCTTGGCGCGTGTATACAGTGTATATCCGGCCTCGGTTACCTCCCACTTCTTTCCTTCACGGTAAATCAGCTTTACGCCAAGCTCGTCCTCCATATTTTTGAGTTGTTGACTCAGCGGAGGCTGGGCCATGTTGAGCGTTCTGGCGGCCTTGGTGATTTGCCCTTCCTCCACGATGACGCAAAAGTAATGCAGATGCTTCATGTCCATTGGGATTCCTCCTTATTTCTAAACAACGCTTCAATTTGGATACTTTTAAAGTATGTATTCCATATATTATATATATTTTTCGTGTGTAAGGAACAGGCGTATAATTTTTGACAGTAATGCATGGGTGAACATAAAACGATGGGGTGGAAGGAGGGGACATATGAAGAAAATCATTGTAGGAATATCGGGAGCGACAGGATCGATCTTCGGTATCCGTATATTACAACAATTACGAGAGGCTGGAGTCCAAAGCCATCTGGTGCTATCCCCGTGGGCTATTGCGAACATTCCCTATGAGACAGGCTACACGGTGAAGGAAGTGGAGGCAATGGCGGATGCAGTCTACTCGTATAAGGATCAGGCTGCGCGTATTTCCAGCGGCTCCTTTCGAGTAGACGGCATGGTCGTCGCTCCTTGCAGCATGAAGACCCTTGCCTCTATTCGTATAGGTATGGCGGACAACCTGCTTACCCGATCAGCGGATGTGATACTGAAGGAGCGAAAGAAGCTGCTGCTCATGACCAGGGAAACACCATTAAGCAGTATCCATCTGGAAAATATGCTGGAGCTGTCACGTATGGGCGTGATGATCCTGCCGCCGATGCCTGCCTTTTATAATCATCCTGCAAGTATCGAGGAATTAGTGGATCATATTGTTTTTCGTGCATTGGATCAGTTCGGTATTGTCACAACCGCAGCCAAACGCTGGGATGGAATGAAGCAGAATGACTCCAGACTGCACCAGAATTGAGAAATCGAAAGATGAAGGAGAATGAATGATGCCCTATAAAGACTTTCGCGATTTTCTACACACCTTGGAAAAGGAGGGACAATTACTCACGATCAGCGATGAGGTAAAGCCGGAGCCGGACCTCGCAGCAGCTAACAGAGCATTAAACAATCTTGGAGATAAGACGCCTGCTCTCTTTTTCAACAACATCTATGGATATACGGATGCTCGTATTGCAATGAATGTGATGGGCTCCTGGCCCAATCATGCCCTCATGATGGGAATGCCAAAAAACACGCCGCTCAAGGAGCAGTTTTTTGAATTTGCCAGACGCTATGAACAATTCCCGGTGCCCGTGAAGCGGGAAGAAACCGCTCCTTTTCATGAAGTCGAGATTACAGAGGATATTAATTTGTTTGATATTTTGCCGTTGTTTCGTTTGAATCAGGGGGACGGAGGGTTTTATCTGGATAAAGCAATTCTAGTTTCACGCGATCTGGATGACCCTGACACCTACGGTAAGCAAAATGTCGGTTTGTACCGGATGCAGGTAAAAGGCAAGAACCGTTTGGGCATCCAGCCTGTACCACAGCATGATATTGCGATCCATATCCGTCAGGCTGAGGAGCGCGGCGAAAATCTGAAGGTCGCTATTGCCCTCGGATGTGAGCCTGTGATTACAACGGCTGCTTCTACGCCGCTGCTGTACGATCAATCCGAATATGAGATGGCGGGCGCCATTCAGGGTGAGCCTTACCGTGTGGTCAAAGCGAAGGATGCAGATTTGGATCTGCCTTGGGGAGCTGAGGTCATTTTGGAAGGCGAAGTGTTAGCAGGTGAACGTGAGTATGAAGGTCCATTCGGTGAATTCACAGGTCACTATTCCGGCGGTCGCGCGATGCCAGTCATTCAGATTAATCGTGTATATCACCGCAAACAGCCTATCTTTGAGCATCTGTACATCGGGATGCCTTGGACGGAAACGGATTATATGATCGGTGTGAATACAAGTGTACCGTTGTTTCAGCAGCTTAAGGATGCTTTTCCTAATGAAATCGTAGCCGTTAATGCCATGTATACGCATGGGCTGGTCGCTATTATTTCCACGAAAACCCGGTATGGCGGCTTTGCAAAGGCTGTGGGAATGCGTGCGTTAACGACTCCGCATGGATTAGGGTATTGCAAGCTGGTCATTGTGGTGGATGAGGATGTCGATCCGTTCAATCTGCCGCAGGTCATGTGGGCTTTATCCACCAAGCTTCATCCAAAGCATGATACTGTCATAGTCCCAGGCTTGTCTATTTTACCGCTTGACCCCGGTTCTGACCCGGCAGGTATGACGCACAAAATGATATTGGATGCGACGACACCTGTAGCACCGGATATTAGAGGACATTACTCGCAGTCGCTCGATTCCCCGTTGGGTGTAGCAGAATGGGAGAAAAAGTTGAGCCAAATGCTTCGCTAAATATTTTAAAAACAAAAAAAGATTAAAGGAGTGCTGACAGATGCATATTTGTCCCCGTTGTGAATCTAATCGTTCGGAGGTTGTTACCCGCTCGCCAGTTAAAGGCGCCTGGGAGGTTTTGTTGTGCCCTGTATGCCTGTTCACATGGCGGACCTCAGAACCGGATAGCATTACTGATCCAGCAAAGTATAAATCGGCGTTCAAGGTAAACCCCAAAGATATTCCGAATGCTGCTCATGTTCCTCCTATTCCAGAGCGGATATAGGGTCGTTCGTAAGCAGCCGTAAATTATGGTACTTTGAAGTTATAGGCCAAATGTAAAGGGGATTATACTTCATGCAGACACCAAGGATCGGTAAGGAACTGTTCACGCTACTGGACGGTAAGGTATTGGAGGACAAGCAGCATGAAGCAATGATGCTGCTGACGGTCACGGAAGATCAGTGGCCGCACATAGCGATGATTAGTGTGGGCGAAGTTGTAGCGCTGGACGAGGGGAATTTGCGTCTGGCACTATGGCCAGGCACGACCACGACGCGCAACATGATTCGTACCAGGAAGGCGACGCTTGCGGTGTTTACCGGGGGGAAGGCGCATTATGTGCGGTTGTCGCTGGAACATCTGCCTGCTTTGCCCGAAGCCAAGCATGTACGTGAGCGATTTGCGGCTCATGTTTTTGCAGCCAGAGAAGATTCGGCCCAATATGCGGATATCTTGACAGGTGTCACGGTCCGTCTCAAGGAACCGGAATCGGTGATTCATCGCTGGAAGGAAACGGTGGCCGAGCTGTTAATGTAAAGCCATCTGATTATGACAAATAATCTATGTATTTACCAAGTTTACCGTTAAAATAAATGCGGGGAATAAGCGCTTACAAGGGATCGCGCTGAGCTTGTTAGAACAGGAAATTAGAGCGCGAGGGGAAGGTTGTTTCTTTTGAAGTAAAAATAGGAGGGATGAATATGTCTCGTTTTGACAAGGTAGATCAGCTATTGAAACATTTCGTAGCAAATGGGCCAGCAGGTTGCGGTTGTGCCATTGCCCAGAATGGTCAAGTGTTGTATGAAGGATATCATGGATATGCTGATCTGGAAGCCCGAAAGCCAATCACTGAGGATACAGTGTATCGCTTGTTTTCCATGACAAAAGTTGTTGTCTGTGCGGCTGCACTTATGCTGTACGAACGCGGGGAATTTTTGTTGAATGAGCCTTTGTATGAATATTTTCCCGAATATCGTAATGCGCATGTATTCAAAACCGCTCCTAACGGATACACCTATGTGGATAAGGCGGAGAATCCCATTTTAATTAAGCATATATTCAATATGAGTGTGGGTCTTCCTTACGCTTCCGAGTCTTCAGAGACAGGACGGGCAATGCAAAAGGTCCTTAGAACGTTAAAGGAAAAGCAGGGGAAAAATGATCTGCGCACAGAAATTAAAGCGCTTTCTGATATTCCACTTTCATTTGAGCCGGGAACACGCTGGTTATATGGATATGGACATGACCTGGTTGCAGGTCTTATTGAAGTGATTTCAGGTAAATCATTAGGGCAATTCCTAAAGGATGAAATATTTGATCCGCTTGGAATGAACAATACAGGTTACCGATATCGTGGAGATATTGAATCGCGAATGGCCTCCTTTTACCAACGAACAGACGCCGGAGAGCTAGAAAAAATAGAGGGTTTCTTGGATGAATATCATCAGCCCGATGCTATATATGAAAGTGGGGGCGCAGGTCTGTATTCGACAGTTAAGGAGTACCTTACATTTTCACAAATGCTGTCGAATGGAGGTATGGTAGATGGTGTGAGGCTATTAGGGAGAAAAACTATTGATTTAATGCGCACCAATCATCTGAATACAGATCAATTATTGGATTTTACTAATTCTTATCATACAGGTTATGGTTACGGACTGGGCGTGCGCACGTTAATTGATAAAGCGGCTGGGCATGCAAATAGTTCTATTGGAGAATTTGGCTGGACGGGAGTAGCAGGCACTTGGGTTTCTATAGATCCAAGCGAACAATTCTCCGTCGTTTATATGCACCAACTGGCTCCTAATATGGAAGAATACCATCATTTGAGAGTTCGCGCAGCAGCTTATAGCTGTTTGTAAATGCGAGGTTGTGGGTCTGTTGGGTAAACTCTTCACTATGGCTCTGAAGCTACACAAATTGTAATGTCTAATCTTTATCAGAAATGATCTAGTTAATAAGGACCAAATTTCCTTCGAAGCCTAAACTATTCTTTTCCATATGACGACATAAAACGTAGGTGTAAGGATTTTGCGAAATCCTTAATTTAAGTTTTGGAATGGGAGGGAATTAGATTTTGAAGAATAGATGGTCCGGTTTTCTGGCGTTGGTCATCCTGATTTCAAGTTTTACATCATATGCAGGGTTTGCATCTGCTGCGGATGCGGTGCTTTCCAAGATTGTCCTTTCCTCTAACGAGGTAACTTTGCAGCAGGGGGATACGGCTGCGTTGACGGCTACTGCTGTTTTTAGCGATGGGACAACCTCGAATGTAACCGTAAGCACGGATTGGAAAAGTGATAATACAACTATTGCTACTGTGTATAATGGTACAGTTTCGGCCAAGGCTGAAGGGGAAGCCACCGTGGTTGCGACCTATAAAGAGAAGGTACAATCGGTTCAGGTACATGTAACGAAAAAGGTTAAGGCGCTGACATCCAGTGTACAAAGCCTGAACTTGCGTTCAAGCGGTACAGGACAGGTTGATTTGACAGCGACATACAGTGATAATACAACAGCTCAGGTTTCGGGTGATGCTACTTGGACCTCCGATAATCAAAAGGTAGCCACAGTAGTTAACGGATTGGTTACCGCTCAGGGAGCAGGTACAGCCAATATTAAGGCCGTATATGGTCAACAGACCGTAACCATTGCTGTGCAGGTGGAGCAGGTTAAACGTCTCGATGTCAGTTCATCAGAGGTTTCTCTTTTGCTGAAGGATACGGAGAAGGTTAAACTTACGGCGACATTCCCGGATGGATCGGTACAGGACGTGACAGAGTCTGCTGAATGGAGCTCCAGCAATGCAGCCGTGGCGGATGTACTGAAAGGCACCATTACCGGCTACAGCGCGGGAAAGGCGACAATTACAGGTAAATATGGCACGATGTCCGCTACGATTTCGGTAGATGTCGATCAAACGAATAAGCTGAAAGCCAGCGAATCCAATATTTTTCTCCGTCTGGATGAATCTAAAAAAATACAAGTTACTGCCGTTTACCCGGATGGGACGGTAACGGATATCACAGATAAAGCTACTTGGACATCAAGCGATGAAAAAATTGCGACTGTGAATAAGGGAACGATTATGGCCATTGGAGCGGGTTCGGCTACGGTGACCGCTAAGTATGGAGATAAGACTGTTTCGATCAAGACAGATGTCGAAACCTCCAGATATTTGGATTTGAGTGAGGACAAGCTGAGCCTGAATGCCAAGGAATCCAAAAAGCTCAAGCTGACCGCAACGTATGTAACAGGTACGGAAGAAGATATCACAAGTAAGGCAGAGTGGAAGTCCAGCAATGAAGATATCGCTTTTGTCAGTGCGGGAGAAGTCACGGGTTATAAAACAGGTGAGGCTACGATCACCGCTTCTTATGGTGGCAAAACAGTTACAGCTACGGTATCCGTAAATGTACCCGGTGATCTGTCTCTGTCCTCCAAAACGGCAACGATTGATATTGATGAGGACTATACTGCAACTTTGACGGCTACTTATGCGGATGGGCGTAAGGAAGATGTAACACAGGATGCAGAATGGGCTTCAAGCGCGGAAGATATTGCTTCTGTGTCCAAAGGAACGATTACGGGTAAATCCGCTGGTAAAGCGGTTATTACAGCGACCTATAATGGCAAAAAACTGACGATTAACGTACAAGTAGGCCTTGTAGACCGTCTGGAAACAGACTCGCGTGTAATTGCGCTTGGTGCTCAGGAAACGAAGCAGCTGAAAGTAACAGGAGTTAAGAGTGGCGGTACAAAAACAGATGTAACCAAGGACGCCACCTGGACAACGAGCAATGTAAAAGTGGTTGAAGTTAGCGAAGGTTTGATCAAAGCGAATGGTAGCGGTAAGGCAACGGTGACTGCTTCATATGGCAAGCAAAACATTACGTTTACGGTAGAAGTGGACGTAGCGCAAAAGATTGAAGCGGATGCAATCGCGTTGTCACTTAAATCCGGAGATCAAAAAACCATCGCGATTGTGGTTAAATCGAGTGATGGTAAAGAAAAGGACGTTACGGCCCAAGCTGAATGGAAAACGTCTAATTATAAGGTAGCCACTGTTAAAAAGGGTCAGGTTACTGCGGTTAGCTACGGTAAAGCTAACATTCAGGCGAAGTTTGGCGGGAAGGTAATCAGCGTACCCGTGGATGTTGATACGCTTAAATATCTGCAAACAGACGAAGTTGCTTTGAATTTGAAGGCAGGACAGCTGGCCAAGGTTACGGCTACAGCCACGTATAAGGATGAGTCGGAGAAGGATGTTTCCAAACCGGCTGTCTGGTCCTCGTCCAGAATTGTTGTTGCGACCGTCAAAGACGGTAACATTAAGGCACAGGGCAAGGGCAAAGCAGTAATTACTGTGAAATATGCAGGTAAAATGACGAAGATACAGGTAACCGTTCAGTAAAAAAGAGAGCAAGCATACGTCCAAGGACGACATGCTTGCTCTTTTATTTTAAGGAGGCACCGCTTATAAATTATGACTTATCCTTCTTGGTCGGTGTGTTGCGTGTAAGTGATTCGGTCAAACGCTTGCCAGTCGGCGTCTGGGCCAAGCCGCCTTTGGCGGTCTCGCGGTGCTTCGACGGCATCGCACTGCCGACTTCAAGCATCACGTCAATGACTTCGTCAGACGGAATAGCGCTGCGCACACCCGCCAAAGCCATGTCCGCTGCGGCAAGCGCAGTCACGGCTCCCAGCCCGTTGCGCACGATGCACGGAATCTCCACGAGTCCGGCGACGGGGTCGCAAATCAGGCCGAGCGTGTTCTTAAGAGCGAGGCCCACGGCGTGGACAGCCTGTTCAGGCGTACCACCACGCAGCTCGACCATAGCGCCAGCAGCCATCCCGATAGCTGAACCAATCTCAGCCTGACAGCCTCCCTCCGCGCCAGAAATGAAGGAGTTGTTGGCGATCACGTAGCCAATGGCTCCAGCGGCGAACAGGCCGTTCACCATATGCTCATCATCCCAGCCGAACCGCTCCTGCGCACTGATGAACACACCAGGGATAACCCCACATGAGCCTGCGGTAGGCGTGGCGACAATACGACCCATGGATGCATTTACCTCCGACACAGAGAGGGCATAAGCCATGGCGAGCGCGGAGGCATCGCCGGAGCAGGTTTCCCCTGACCGCAGATACTCGGCTAGGCGCTTGCCGTCACCGCCCGTCAATCCACTGCGGGATACGGTGTCTTGTGTCTGACCGCGATGAACGGCTTCCTTCATGACTTCATAATAATCAGACATTTGGCGAAAGATTTCTTCCTCCGTTGTATTCGTCTCTTGTACCTGCTCTTGAATCATCAAGCGGCCAATTGTGGTGGATTCTTCAGCGCATAAAGCGCTGATTTCATGCAGATGGCTAAACCGCATCGGATTCAGCTCCTTTTTTCAAATTAATCATCTTAATTTCATACATATGAGGTAAAGAACGCAGTTCCGCAATCAGTTCAGCTGGAGCAGAACTGTCCGTTTCAATGGCGGTGAGTGCTTCACCATCCCGGCCTTTGCGATCTACGTGCATATAGGCAATGTTAATGTGGGCCGCGCCCAGCGCTGAAGTTATCGCGCCCAATGTACCGGGCTTATCCGAGTGGAGAAGCACCAGCGTAGGCAGCT
This sequence comes from Paenibacillus sp. OT2-17, assembly GCF_009827695.1. Classification (NCBI taxonomy): domain Bacteria; kingdom Bacillati; phylum Bacillota; class Bacilli; order Caryophanales; family Paenibacillaceae; genus Paenibacillus; species Paenibacillus sp. OT2-17. The sequence goes on from NZ_WUDQ01000007.1 coordinate 16,108, forward strand.
CCCCAGTCAGATTGACCCGGAATTCGTTGAGCTGCTGGACATGGATGCTGCCGCCGCCGATGGAGGAGCCCAGCAGTGTGCGCTGATCCTCGCCCTTCCACAGCTCGAAACGGACGGTGTTCGGATGAGGCGCGGGGAGTCCGCTGACGGCGAATTCCACGGCCATCCCGGCTTGCTCTGCCCATTGCTCGGCATCCGGAATCCGGTGATCGTCCGTATCGTAATTAAGCAGCCCTGCGATGAGCGCCAGGTCTGTACCGTGTCCTTTATACGTGTCGGCAAAGGAGCCGTACAGCGTCATGCGGGCACGGTCAGGCTGCGTCCCGAGCCAGTGCCGGGCAACGCGTGCGAGCCGCACCGCGCCTGCGGTGTGTGAACTGGAAGGTCCGGTCATGGCCGGACCGATAATAGAAAATACATCTTTGAAACGCATGGTGTGGCCCCCTGTATGTTCTAATACCATACTATATGGTATTTCCGCGTCTTTGCGCGGTTATGACGGTTCCTAATGCTGACGCACAATGTGAGCACAAAAAAGGACAGGATAAGGAAGTTTCCCTTATCTCTGTCCTCGTTACCTGAGAGTTTCGTGCGGTGTTCTTACCGCCTTACCCCTTGGGTGGCTTGCGCTCTCTCCAGAGTTGCGTCAGATGACGATACATGGACCTGAGAGATTATCCGCCAGCCGGGTGCTGACGCCTTGCTCCTTCGGTGCCGCCAGAGTGTAGGCTCCCTGGACAGACTCTCCCGTCATCTTCATTCGCGTATACCGTTCTACATGTCTTTCTTAGCGTAATGTATGCCGTGCTCGGTGTCAATCACAGGTTTAATTTTTACATAAACAGGTGCGTTTCCAATAAAAAAGATTAAAATTTACATAATTATGGATGAAACCAGGAAGGAATTAGAAGATTGGCGGCTAATCTGATAAAGGACAAGTATATTTATGGAAATCATAGGAGGGATATTGACGTATGGTAAAAGGCTTGCGATTCACAGGTTCACGCTTAAAAGGGATGTTGCATCTAGCAGCGATCGTATCACTGCTGATCGGGATCTTCGTTCCATTCGGTCAGGTCAAGGCAGAGGGAGCATTGACAGTAGCCGAAGCACTTCAAGGCCAAAGCAGTGGAGGTACGGTGACGGTGGAAGGCTACATCGTCGGACATGCTACCGGATCGAAAACGGCTAACTTTTCTTCTCCGTTCGCGAATGATTTTAACGTACTGATTGCCGATCAGGCAAATGAACGTAATACGTCTAATCTATTGGATGTACAGCTGACTTCAGCGTACAGAGGGCAATTTGGGCTGTCAGGCCATCCTGAGCTGATCGGCAGCAAAATTCGTGTGACGGGTACACTCGGCGCCTACAATAATTTTGGTGGAGTGAAAAGTCCAAGCGATGTTGAACTGGTGAGCGGAAGCGATCCGGGGGAACCAGGTGAACCTGGCAACCCGGGTCAACCCGGTACTACATTGCCGGATGGAAAAGGCAAAAAGGTGCTGTTCGATAATACGCATGCACAGACCGCTGGCGCAGCAGATTGGGTCATTGAAGGCGCCTTCTCCGACTTTGCCAATGGACTGCGTAATGTAGGCTTTACGGTAGACCAATTGAATCGTCCCATTCCTTTCACTTATGGAGAGCAGGCTATAACATATGACAAGCTGCGCCAATATGATGTGTTCATTATTGGTGAAGCGAATGTTGCCTTTAAGGCATCCGAGCAGGCTGCCCTGCTGCAATACGTGAATAACGGGGGAAGCGTTTTCTTCATCTCCGATCATTATAATGCGGACCGTAACAAAAACCGTTGGGATTCCTCCGAGGTTATGAATGGCTACCGTCGTGGAGCCTATACTAATCCGGCCAAGGGCATGACTGCAGAAGAAGCTGCATCACCGGCGATGCAAGGATTAACAAGCTCCGATTGGTTGGCGGCCAACTTTGGCGTTCGTTTCCGTTACAATGCGCTGGGTGATGTGAATGCTACCGACATTGTAGCCGCAGATCAATCTTTCGGCATTACCAAGGGTGTGCGCTCGATTGCAATGCATGCAGGATCTACGCTGGCTATTATTGATCCTACCAAGGCTAAAGGCATTGCTTATATCCCTTCAGGCACGAAAAAATGGGGTAATGCGGTAGACCAGGGAGTTTATAACGGCGGGGGCCGTGCGGAAGGACCTTATGCCGCTATCTCCAAGGTAGGTCAAGGCAAGGCAGCGTTCATCGGTGATTCTTCCCCTGTAGAAGATGCTACACCGAAATATGTGCGTGAGGAAAACGGACAGTCGAAGAAGACATATGATGGTTTTAAAGAAGTGGATGATTCCACCTTCCTGGTGCAAACGGTTCAATGGCTTGCATGGAAGCAGGACTACACGAAATTGTCTGATGTGGCAGGTTTGACTCTGGATCAGCCAACGAAGCTTCTACCATTTGAGGAGCCTGCGGCTTCCACAGAACCGCAGCCTGAGCCTTGGTCTGCTCCAGCAGCAGGCTACAAATGGTACGATCCTAGAACGTTCAAGTCTGGCTCCTATGGAGCGGCTTCATAATTATCGCCAGAAGCTCAATGTGAGCTGGTATTAGTTAGTCGTTTGATCCCTGCAGAGGGATCAGGCGACTTTTTTTGTGATGAAAATTAACCTGTGGTTGGTTATTTCATTACATTTTGTTCCAGAAAGGCCGCGCTACTGCTGGATCATTGATTTTTTAAATGATGTTGATAGCATAATCTTAATTGATATATCCATATACTGGTGATAGGATGTATTCAAATTATTCCGACAAAAACGGTATGTAATGTTCATGAGAGGTTTTAAACATCAAACATGGTGAGAATAAGCGGGACAAGACCATGGAGAATGGAGGAAGCGCGCATTGAATACCGAACCCGTGTTGGAAATTAAAGGATTATCCGTCTCTTTTCGCATCAAGGATCAATATCACCCCGCAGTCGACCATCTGGATCTGACGGTCAACCCCAATGAAGTGCTGGCTGTAGTCGGAGAATCTGGCTGTGGCAAAAGCGCGCTGGCGCTTTCTATCCCGCAACTGCATGACATGGAACGCACACGTGTAGAGGGAGAGGTCCTTTTTAAAGGCACGGACCTGAACCGTCTTTCTTCAGGGCAAATGAATAAAATCCGCGGAGCGGGCATTGGCATGATTTTTCAGGACCCGCTGACAGCACTCAACCCGTTGATGAGCATTGGCAAGCAGATTGAGGAAAATCTTGATTATCATACGTCACTATCTACGAAGCAAAAAAGGGAACGTGTGCTGGAGCTGCTGGAAAGTGTAGATATACCGAATCCTGTGCGTGTGTATGATCAGTATCCGCATGAACTGTCAGGAGGGATGCGGCAGCGTGTGATGATCGCGATTGCCATAGCTTGCCGACCTTCTCTTATTATTGCAGATGAGCCGACGACTGCGCTCGATGTAACGATCCAATCGCAAATTCTCGACTTGCTCAAACAGCTTCAACAGGAGAGTGGGAGCGGAATTATCTTGATTACGCATGATCTTGGTGTTGTGGCAGAAGTAGCCGACCGTGTGGTGGTCATGTATGCCGGAGAAATCGTGGAGAGCGCTGATGTTTTTGAATTATTCAGGCATCCACAGCATCCGTACACGCGTTCTTTGCTTGCTTCCATGCCGGGAGCGCATACCAAGGGGGAATCACTGCATGTCATCGGCGGCATTGTTCCCTCATTACAAGATATCCCCCGCAATAGCTGTCGCTTTGCCCCGCGTATTCCCTGGATTCAGCAGGGAGTGCATGAAGACCATCCCCAACTAAATGAAATTTCCCCTGGACATTGGGTCCGTTGTACATGTTACCAGCATTTTCATTTTGAAGACGAGGCAAAGGGGGAAGCTGCTCATGGCACTACTGGAGTTAAATGATTTGAGGGTCCACTATCCGGTGCGCGGTGGTTTCTTCCAGCGTGTTATCGATCAGGTGAAAGCAGTGGATGGCGTGTCGATCAGCATTGAGGCAGGCCAGACATACGGGCTGGTGGGAGAATCCGGCTGTGGAAAAACGACGACAGGCAGGACGATCATCGGTCTAAATAAGCTGACGAGCGGACGGATTCTTTTTAAGGGAAAGGACCTTGCGGCTCTGAGCCGTAACAACCGTCATCCGCTGCGTAGAGACATTCAGATGATTTTTCAGGACCCCTACTCTTCGCTCAACCCGCGCAAGCGCGTATTGGATGTCATTGCTGAACCGCTGCGAAATTTTGAAAGGCTGAGCAGTGAGGAGGAACGGAGGAAAGTACAGACGTTGCTGGAAAAGGTCGGCTTGAACGCCGATGCAGCCTACAAATATCCGCATGAATTTTCCGGGGGGCAACGGCAACGGATCGGGATCGCGCGTGCGCTGACATTAAACCCCAAGCTGATCATTGCTGATGAGCCGGTGTCGGCACTGGACGTTTCCGTGCAGGCACAGGTGCTGAATTTTATGAAGGATGTGCAACGGGAATTTAATTTGACGTATTTGTTCATCAGTCATGACTTGGGTATTATCCGCCATATGTGCGACCAAATCGGTATTATGTATCGAGGCCGTCTAGTGGAGCAGGGGAGCGAGCAAGACATTTATGAGCGTCCACAGCATCTGTATACCCAGCGCCTCATTGCAACCATTCCCAATATTGATCCTACAAAACGGCTGGAAAATGCCCAAAAAAGGCGAATGCTTTTATCCTCCTACAAAACAGAGCTGCCCAAACATCTAGACGTGAGTGGAAAGCCGTTTGCACTAAAATCAGTAAGTCCATCCCATCAAGTCGCGCTACCATAAGGGGGGTACAGAAATGTGGAAATTTACACTGCGTCGGCTGCTGGTTATGATCCCTCAACTTTTTGCACTGAGCGTGCTTATATTTTTCCTTGCTAAGGCTATGCCGGGGGATGCCCTGACGGGACTTATTACTTCGACACCCAATCTGAATCCGGCCGCACTGGAAGAACAGCGACAAAGACTGGGACTGAATGACCCGGTGTGGGTGCAGTATGGGAACTGGCTCGTCCAGCTTGCTCACGGGGATCTGGGCAAATCTTATGTACATAAAATTAGCGTTACCGATCTGATTGGCAGCCGTCTGGGGAACACGTTTTTCCTGGGCGTAGTAATTCTGGTTCTGACGTATCTGATCGCCATTCCGCTCGGCGTACTCAGCGGTCGTTATCAGCATAGTCTGCTGGACAAAACCGTAGTGGGCTATACCTATCTCAGCTTTGCGACACCTCTATTTATACTCGCGTTGTTGCTGCTGTACGTATTCGGATTCAGGCTCGGCTGGTTTCCAACCAGCGGCAGTGTGGATGTAGGCGTGGAGCCGGGGACATGGTCATATTACGTGAACAAGTCGTATCATCTCATTTTACCAGCGGTTACAGGCGCATTGCTCAGTACAACGGCTACGATTCAGTATTTGCGCAATGAGGTCATTGACACACGACTGAAGGATTTTGTGAAAACAGCGCGTTCCAAAGGGGTGCCCGAAGGTAAAATTTATTCCCGCCATATTTTCAAAAACTCTCTATTGCCGATTGCTGCCTTTTTGGGCTATGACCTGACGGGAGTAATTGCAGGCAACATTTTCCTTGAATCTATTTTTGGATACCCGGGGTTGGGCCAACTATTTCTCCAGTCCATCACTCAACGGGATTTTTCAGTCGTGAACGCGTTGGTCATGATTTCCGGATTCTTGGCGCTATTAGGAACCCTTTTATCTGATGTCATCCTAAGCAAAGTCGATCCCCGCATTCGAATCGAATAGCGAACAAGTCTAGAGAAAAGGAGGGATTATGGTGTCTATTCAGGTGGAGGAGGTCTTCACGCCGGAAATCATTCGTAAATCACCATCCAGTTGGTCTGTACTGCGTCGTGAGCTGGTGCGTGACAAAACGGCCTTGGTTTCCATTGGCTTTGTAATTCTGTTCTTGATCTTTATATATGCCTCTGTCCTGTTTGTAAATCAGGATGTAGTCACGACGGTGGATTTGGGCGCAATCCGTGAAGCTCCCGGCTCAGTGCATTGGCTGGGCACAGATCGAGCGGGCAGGGATATTTTCGGCCAGCTGGTCATTGGAGCCCGCAATTCCTTCACCATTGGCTTTACGATTACATTGTTATCCGCCGCTATTGGCTTAACGTTAGGTTTGCTGGCTGGTTTTTATGGGGGACTGGTCGATAACATCATCATGCGGATCATTGATTTTATTCTGGTACTTCCATTTCTGATGTTGGTCATCGTATTTGTCAGCATTGTACCCAAAAGCGGCATAGGGTCCTTTATTTTCATTATGACTGCCTTTTTATGGATTGGAAAAGCACGTCTGATCCGGGCCAAGGTGTTGTCGGAGCGCGAACTGGATTATGTGCAGGCTTCCAAAACCCTTGGCACACCCAATTGGAAAATCATCTGGTTTGGCGTGCTGCCTAATCTTAGCTCGGTCGTGATCGTCAATCTGACCCTCAGCCTCGCGGGAAATATCGGGATTGAGACCGGGCTTTCTTATCTCGGTTTTGGCTTACCGGAATCTACTCCAAGCTTGGGTACACTGGTGAGTTATGCGAATGACCCGGATGTTTTGCAGAATAGCTGGTGGATGTGGTTGCCTGCCTCACTGCTTATTTTGGTGCTAATGCTGGCGATTAACTTTATTGGCCAGGCGCTCAAACGCGCCACGGATGCCAGACAACGATTGGGTTAACTGAAGTTCAAGGATAAGGACAATGACAAGGAGGGATTTACAATGGTTAAACACTGGAAAAAAGGAATTCTGCCTGTTCTATCTGCAATTTTGGTGCTTTCTCTGGCCGCATGCAGCGGTTCGCCTTCCGCTTCGAATGGAGGGAAATCGTCTGACGGTACAGGCGGCACAGGGTCCGACAGCAAGCAGGTGAATGCCACAGCGCTGGAGAAGGCGATCAAGAACGATAAGGCCCCGTTTAAGGGTGGCATCATCAATTATGCACTCGTGTCTGATACCCCTTTTGAAGGTATTCTGAATCCTGTATTTTATGAAGGCAATCCTGATTTTGAAGTCTTCCAGTTTTTCTACCCTTCTATGTTTTCGATTGACTCCAATCTAAATATTGACAATAAAGGAGCGGCGACGATTTCCTTTTCCCCAGACAATAAGGCGGTGACTGTAAAAATTGATCCCAAACTGAACTGGACGGATGGTAATCCCGTAACGGCAGAGGACTATGCTTTTTCCTATGAAGTGATCGGTCATAAAGACTACGAAGGTCCGCGTTATGATAGCTTTATGACCAACATTGTGGGCATGGAGGATTATCACGCGGGTAAGGCCAAAACCATTTCTGGCGTCAAGGTGCTGAATGAGAAAGAGGTTACCATTCACTTCAAGGAACCTAATCCTTCGGTGAAATCGGGACTTTGGTCTACACCACTGGAGAAAAAGGTATTTCAGAATATCCCCGTGAAAGATATGGCCGGATCTGATCCTGTCCGTAAAAATCCGATTGGCTATGGACCGTTCAAAATTAAATCAATGGTCACAGGTGAATCTGTGGAATTCGTCAAAAATGAAGATTATTTCCACGGTGAGCCCAAGTTGGATGGTCTTCATCTGAAGGTGGTGAACCCGAATGTCATTACCGAGGCGCTGAAAAGTGGAGAAGTCGATTGGGCCAGCTATCCAACCACCCGTTACAATGAGGCCAGCAATCCGAAAAATGTACAGTTTCTCGGTCAGGAGGAATTATCTTATAGCTATGTGGGCTTTAAGATGGGCAAATTCGATCAGGCCAAGAATCTAAATATCATGGACCCGAACGCCAAGCTGGCGAACAAGTCATTGCGTCAGGCCCTCGGCTATGCGCTGAATAATGAGCAGGTCGGCAAGCAGCTCTATCATGGACTTCGGATTCCAGCAACATCCCTGATTCCGCCTGCCTTTAAGGGATATCATGATATAAATGCAAAGGGCATCGCGTATGACCCGGACAAGGCGAAAAAGCTGCTGGACGAGGCAGGCTATGTGGACACCAATGGAGATGGATACCGTGAGGACCCTAAGGGCAAGGAACTGGTTCTCCATTATGCGGCAATGAGCGGAGATGCGACAGCTGAATCGCTGGCAAAGTTTTATTTGCAAAACTGGAAGGATGTCGGACTTCATGTCGAGCTGGTGGACGGTCGTCTGCTTGAGTTCAATTCTTTCTATGATCGTGTGCAAAAGGATGACCCCGGCATTGATATTTTTGGCGGTGCGTGGAGTACGGGTTCAGATATAGACCCTAGTGGACTGTATGGACGCGGAGCCAGCTTTAACTATTCGCGTTTTACAAGTGAAGAGAATGATAAGCTGTTGCGGGAAGGGGTGTCTGTGAAAGCCTTTGACGACAATTATCGTAGAGATATATACAATCAGTGGCAGGCGTATATGAGCGAGGAGGCGCCAATCGTGCCGACGTTATTCCGTTACTCGTTGGAGGCAGTGAATAATCGGGTAGCCAATTACGATATTACCCGTGGCAAGGAGTATGATGCAGACACATTTGCGAATATTATGTTGACTGCGGAAAAAGCCGAAGTTGCCCAATAATCTAAAAAAGCGCAACAACCTGAAGAAGAAGCGCGAACCGGATTGATCCGATTTTGCGCTTCTTTTGACCTTTTAATGCAATCATTCTGGGGATTCTCGAAGGGAGAGAAGGAAGACGGAAATACGTCAGCTTCAATACTTCATTGCCGTATGCGAGGAACTGCATTTTACGAAAGCTTCGGAAAAGATCGGAATCTCCCAACCCACGCTTAGCTTGCAAATTAAGGCGTTGGAAGAGGAATTGGGCATGACGCTTTTTGACCGTGCAGGCAAGAAAATAAAAATGACAGATGCCGGGAAATTGTTGCTGCAACACAGTGCACATGCGCTCAAGGATTTACAGCAAGCGAAGGCTTCCATTGAGGAGTTGCGCACCGAGCAACGCGGGAGTTTGCGGATTGGTATCGCATTACCGGAGCTGGAGGAACCATTGCAAGAAATGCTTATCCATTTTCATCAGTCATTTCCTAAAGTCAACCTGCACATCCATCCATCATTTGATGTAACAGAACAGCTGCTGGATAACCGAGTGGATGTTGGCATTACGCTGCATTCGGGTACGGATGAAAGGCTTGTCCAGCTTCCTCTTCGTACGGAGAACTACTGTCTTGTTGTTCCGGTAGAGCATGTGTTTTCCAACCGTACTTCCATTACGCTGGACGAATTGAGGCATGTACCCTGGGCGATGCAGCCAGAGTGTCATCCCGGCAGGAAACTGATTGAGAAGTGCGTCCGTGATCGCGGGTATCCCTTTGCAACCGTCTTGGAGACAAATTCCATACCTTCAATCCTGCGCTGGGTACAGGAGGGACTTGCCGTAACCCTACAGACGGAGTCCCTTGCGGCAGAATTGGATCGCTCACAATTTTGCACTGTACCTATTTTGTGCGGCGTGCTCCAGGGTCAGCTAGAGTTGATTTATCAGTCTGGCCGTTATCAGGGAGAAGCGTTGAAGCGATTGATTGAAAAGATACAAGCTGTACTAACAGTGCGTTCCAACTAGTGGCAACCCTGATGAGTATCAGGAGCTTTAATGTGTACGAACTTCCAGCCTGCGTGCAATCAGTGACATACTGTAATTGACAGCAAAGTACAGGAAAGCTGCGAACAGCAGGGCTGGAATGACAAAAGATTGATTTTGCCCACCGACAATCTGAATGTTATGCGTCAGCTCCGGCAAACTGATAATGACAGCCAGTGAGGTATCCTTGAATAGGGAAATGAACTGGCTGACCATCGGGGGCACCATGCGACGAAGCGCTTGGGGCAGAATGATATGCCATAAGGTTTGAGAATAGCTTAAACCGGAGGAACGTGCGGCTTCCACCTGTCCTTTATGGACCGAATTCAGACCGCTGCGCACAATCTCGGCGATCATGGCTCCCTCGAAGATCGACAGGCCTGTAATGGCTGCCCACTTGAGGGAAATCGAAATTCCGATGGATGGTAAAACCATGCCGATGAAGAAAATAATGAGCAATAATGGAAGATTGCGAATGAGATCAATGATAAAGGCTGCAACCTGTGAAATAACAGGTAAGCGGGTATAGCGCAGAATGCCGAATAAGATACCAAGAACGAAGCTGAACACGATAGAGTAAATAGCAACCTCCAGTGTGAGCAGGAAGCCCTCCAGTATAAAACGCACATTAGGCCACACAAACAATCCACCGAAATCCATACGGGCTTCCCTCCTTAGGATGTTTTGGACAGACGCCGTTCCATATAAAGTACAAGAAAGCTAAGCGGAACCGTCAAGATAAGATACAACAGCGCCGTGATGGCGTAGACTGTGATGGGCAGGAAGGTGTCCGAGTTAATGAGGTCCGAGTAATACATTAGGTCCAGTCCAGCCACAATAGCCAGCACGGAAGAGTTTTTGACGAGATTAATGAATTGGTTGCCGATCGCAGGCAGTACAATTTTGATGGCTTGCGGTAAAATAATGCTGATCATCGTCTGGTTGTAACTCAACCCGGAGGACCTTGCCGCTTCAAATTGCCCCTTGGGCACAGATTGAATGCCGGCACGTATGGCTTCAGCAATAAAGGAGGCTGTGTATACAGTCAATCCGAGCGTTCCAGATACGAATCCGTCCAAAGGGATGCCCAAAGTAGGAAGTCCGAGATAAAAAAACAGTACGACGATCAGCAATGGGATATTGCGGATGACCTCTACATAGACGGTACCGATCCAGTTCAGCCATTTAAAAGGCGCAATTCGGAGGATGGCAATAATAGCCCCTAGAATAAAGCTTCCGATCAAGGCAATGACACTAGCTTGAACGGTATGAAGCAAGCCTTCTCTGAAACGGTCGCTATGATCGAAAAGTACGTTGATATCAAAAGTAAGCATCTGCGAATTTACCTCCTTATCCAGACTTAAGAAAGGAAGGAGCACGCAATTGCGGCTCCTTCACAAGAATACTATTCGGGTTTAACCCCAAGCCATTGCTCGTGGAGCTTATCGTATTCACCGTTGCTTTTCAGTTCCTTGAGCGTATCATTAATAGCTTGTAGCAGTTCGGTTTGCCCCTTCTTCACTGCAATGCCGTAAGGTTCCTCTGTGAAGTTCCCGCCTACAAGAGTATAATTCGGGTCTTGCTGCTGCATGCCGAGCAGAATAGAGTTATCCGTAGTCAAGGCTTCTCCTTTACCTGCTTTGAGGGCGTTGAAAGCATCCTGATAGTTTTCGAATTCCAATATCGTTGCTTCAGGTGCTTTTTCACGGATATTTTTGGCGGAAGTAGAGCCCTTCACGGCGAGCACCTTGGTATTCGGGGTCAGAGACTCCAGCCCGGTGATGGGGCTCCCTTTTTTCACAAGCAGAGATTGCCCGGCGTTAAAATAGACGTCGCTGAAATCAACCTGCTTTTTACGTTCATCCGAAATGGTCATCGTCGCGATAATGGCGTCGATGTCCCCGTTTTGCAATAAGGTGATTCGTGTTTTGGACGTGACTTCTTTTAGTTCAAGCTTGGTTTCATCGCCAAAAATATGTTTGGCTACAGCCTTAGCGATGTCGATATCAAAGCCCTCTACTTTTCCGCTAGCCGGGTCTTTCAGTCCGAACAGCTTGGTATCGTATTTCACACCAACGACCAGTTTGCCACGCTGTTTGATCGCTTCCAGCCCGTTGGCTGCTGCCGGCTCATTCCCCGACGTTGCCGCTCCTTCTTTGCCTCCACAGCCTGCCAAGACGAGCAGACAAGATAAAGCTACCAGCACCAAAGTACTCCATTGAAATCTTTTTCTCATCAGAACATTCCCCTTTCGATTTACGCTACATTGGTAGTCTATTAATGATGAATCAGACGGCTCAGGAACAGGCGAGCCCGTTCTTCACCCGGATTCTGAAAAAATTCGACAGGTTGGCTGTCTTCCAAAATTTGTCCTTTGTCCATAAAAATCACGCGGTCCGCCACTTCACGTGCAAAGCCCATTTCATGAGTGACAATGACCATTGTGATGCCCTGATGGGCGAGCGAGCGCATAACATCCAGTACCTCTCCGATCGTTTCGGGATCAAGTGCTGAAGTAGGCTCGTCAAACAACATAATTTTTGGATTCATCGCGAGCCCGCGGGCGATCGCGACCCGCTGCTGCTGTCCACCGGACAATTGGGCGGGGTAGCTCTGTGCCTTTTCTTCGATTCCGACGCGCTTTAGATAGGTGATGGCTGTTTGAGTAGCTTCTTCTTTCGAGATGCCCAGTACCTTCATAGGTGCCAGTACAATGTTTTCAATCACCTTTTTGTGGGGATACAGATTGAAATGTTGGAACACCATCCCGATATTGCGGCGGAAGGCATTAATATCAATCTTTTTGTCATGTACAGGGATCTCGTTAACGATCAGCTCCCCATCCGATATCGTTTCCAGACGATTGATGCAGCGAAGCAGGGTGCTTTTACCCGAGCCGGAGGGACCGATGATTACGACGACCTCGCCCTCCTTAATCTGAAGATTAATGTCTTTGAGTACATGGAAGTGACCGTAATGCTTGTTGACGTTGCGAAACTGGATCAGAGAGCTCACCCCTTTTTAGGCTTGGATACATAGCTTAGTAGACGGATTGACATGATCAAGCTCTATTAGAATTTAAAAATTTCTCTCATGATACTATAAGCTTACAATAAAAAACAAGATTTTATGTCACTAAACTTTACGTGTAATGTATTTTGGTGTGTTTTTTGCTAGTAAACTGTTATTTATATGTTGAAAACGAATAAATATCCGTAATTTTATGTTATTAAATTTGACATAAACTATTGATCCTCGACATGCCAAGGGAGAAACGTGACAAAAGCAACGCTATGTTTTACAGTAGGGAAGAAGGAATTTAGGGTAAAGGAAGGTTAGACAATGACGAAAGCTATTTCACCGCTAGTAACGGCATTGGGCATGGAGCCCCATCCAGAAGGCGGCTGGTACAAAGAGATGTGGAAGGCCCATTTCCAAATTCCGAAGCCTGTACTGCCGGATGTGTATTCCGGTCCGCGCTTTGCAGCTTCGTCTACGTATTTCTTGCTGCATCCGGGTGAGTTCTCCGAGTGGCATGTGGTCCATTCTGATGAGCTGTGGTTATATCATAGCGGAAGCCCTGTAGAGTTGAAATTGGGTGGAAGTGGAGAAGAGCCTGGTGAAGAAACTGTGATTATCGTCGGTGCGGATGTGGAGGCAGGACAGCATCCACAAGCACTCGTTCCAGGAGCAGTATGGCAAACGGCACGTCCGCTTGGGGATGAGCCCGTGCTGGTAACCTGTGTGGTTGCACCAGGATTCCACTTTGATGATTTCAAGCTGATTGCCAAGAATCCAACTGAATCATGATGTGAGCATTGGCGGGTGTATTTCTGTAATGAACAGGAATGGCCCGCCTGATTTATGTTTACTCATAGAAATAGGGCTTTAAAATAGCTTTAGGTGCTTAGTTTCGCCTGAACAATGAGACGATGGGTGGGGTTTACGAGAGGGGCACATGTAATCAGTGTAAGTAGCTTTTGTTTTTTGAAGCTTTTCAGAACAGACACGTCCGTAGGATCAACCACCTTCAGGCTATAAACGCTATATACATATTGGTTACCCCGAGTGTTAACAACAATCTTATCCCCGATCTTCAATTCATTTAGACGATTAAATAAACGTCCAGAGGTACGGGCTCGATGAGCAGCAATGGCGGCATTCCCCGCTTGTCCCAGCGTCCCCGTTTCCGGCATATGTACAGCCGCGTGTCTCATATTTATCCTCGTTGCGCCTTCCAATACAGGGAGCTTTAAAGCAATACGACTTATACTAATAGTGGCTATGGGAGTTTGTTCATTAGCGCTTACCATGGGAGCAGGGGATGGGGAAGTATTTTGTCGTGCTTCACTAACCGGAACTTCTGTAAGACCAGTGGACAAGCGAGCATAGCTGTCTGTAAGACTGGGGGGCCACAGCGCGTCGCTTTTTCCAGATGGTAGCTCTGCTGCTTTTAATAGCTTGCTTTGTTCCTGATCCTCATTCCATTCTGTCGCTTTAGGAAACAAAATAAAAAGTAAGCCTAACACAATAAATACGTAGGAAAGTTTACGCAGACTCAGCAATCTCGCCTCCCCTAAGCAATGTACGGATTATACATATTTTTTTGAAAAATGCCCCATTCCCGACTCATTCCAATCGGGAATGGAATGAGCCGGGAGATCAGGGCAGGTGATCGGTTTTATTTTTTGTTTGTTCGTCTGAATTTCAAAAATACGCCCCACATAACCATCGCTATGCCTGTCAAATAGAACGGAACGGGGCTGCTTTCACCTGTTTGGGGCAATTGATGTACCGCAGGTGTATCCTCCGGCTCTTCAGGTTCTTTTCCCGGAACCTTGAGACGGATCTTAGGTTCGGGATCGTCTTTCGAATCCAGCGGAGGAGGAGGATCTTGATGAGGTATGACGGCTGGCGGCTCCGGCGGTATAGGCGCAGGTTCCTCCTGTGGAGGGAGTATGTCCTCCGGAGACTTTGGCAATGACGGAGGAACGGTTATAGACGGAGTATCGGGTATTTCTGGATCTTTGTCATGTTTTTTACCTGAGCCTCCGGACGGGGGTGAAGGATCTGGATGAGTAGGCGTTCCTGGTTCGTTTTTCTTTTCTTTACGATTGGTGATCACAACCCTCTTTACACCAGAGCTTTGTCGCAGTGTTGCGTCTATTTTGATCTCGAGCTTGCCCTCGGTGATTTTATAGCCCTCCGGTGCTGCCAATTCTTCCAAGATATAATCGTCATGAAGCAAGGAGGAAAAGATGATTTTGCCTTCCGCATTGGTGGTCTGAATGAGCGGGGCTCTTTTTTGACCTTTATCATAGAGCGCAAACTGTGCGCCAGGCAGTACCTTGTCAGGCATATCCTGATCTACCTTGGTCAGCTCAAGACTTTCGGTCACACCCCCGCCAGAACCAGAGCCGGAAGACGTTCGTACGATGATTTCCTGGCTGGTTTCTCGCATCTCTGTCGTCAAGCGATCCCCCTCAAAGGCAACCTTATTACTCACCTTGGCTTTGTCTTCAGCATGAATGAACGATTGGTATTCAAGTATAAAAGCAGTGGAAATATCCTTGGCAAAAGTAACTTCAAAAGTTTGCTGGCCTTGAGCGTCTGTCTTGATATACAGCTTGTAATCTTGGTTTCTAATCAACTCGGTGCCTTTGGTGGTATTTCCGTTGGCAGCGATGATTGTAGAGTACAAATGAAAGGAATCCTCAATTAGGATTTGATTGTTGCTAGGCTGATCTATAATTTTAGCGTTGGATACATGGGACTGTCCTTCATTGATGCGGATGCTCCAATCGATCTTATTTCCATTTTGTGTACCGACTTTAGATACATATTCTCCGCCATGAGGTACCGCGACTTGCGCTGCCCATTCGGAGACTGTTTTTTGTCCATCCAGTAGAAGGGCTTGATTGTGAATTTCCTTTTCAATCAGTTCTCCTTCCAATGAAGTTTGAAAGGTAATCCAGTAGGGAGTCTGTATCTGCTCCTTGAACTGGATACGCAATTCATTACCATTTTGCTCGGAGGGAGGAATAATGGTGTATTGATCTGCCGGGATTTCAGCCCCTTTTTGTACGCCATCCCACCATCCCAGCAAGGTCATATCGTATACTTTTACGGAGGCGGGCAGTAACTTCTGACCTTGCAACAAGGGGTCTCTCACTTCCGCGTGATTCAGAATCTTGCGATTGTAGTTAGCTTTAATGTCCCAGGTAATGAGCTTGGAGGTTGCATTATAGCTTCCTTGCTTGGCACCGTTTCGTTGTGTCATAAAGTCCGGCCAGATCGGGCACTCCACTCCTTGCGATGATCTTTCTCCGTCTTCAAACTGGTATTCTATATGGGATTTATTACGAAACTCGGGCTTCGTCGTATCCGTTTTCCAGTCATTATTATAGGTGGTTGAATACTTGATTGTATAAGCCTTCTGAATGGCTTTATGAAAAATGAGCGTAAATCCTTGTTTATAGTCCTGTGATAGCGGAACCAGCTCATAATCCGTGGGCGCACGTAGCTCCGTTGTTCCGTCAACACTTTGAATTTTCAGGGTGTCCGGTAACAAAGCCAAGCCCCCGTTTGGAAACACATCCTGAATGACAATATTTTTCATGATGTACAAGTCTGTATTGATGGTAATCACCCAAGGTATGATTTTGGTGTTGTAATTGGGTGTGTCATACATTTTAGTCATAACTCCGCTTATGATTTCCGTCGATACAATCTTCTGCGTTCCATCCGAGGTTATGATGTTTATAACTTTTCCATTATCATAGACACGGCCTCTGGCTTGAGTCTGGTATCGGATGGTATAGGCTGAATCTACGTCGAAGTTGAATTGAAGTTTGAAGCCGTTGCGGTCCGGATAATCAACTGGGATGACAGTATACGCCCACGATGGGAGCTCCTCCAGTGTGTTTCCCTTAAATACTTTCAAAGAACCGGGCAGCAATTCTTGAGTTTTATTGAAATGATCAATTAAAAGAGCTTTGGCTTCGGGGATTTTTGTCTCGCTAAAGTTATATCTTATGGCCCACGAGAGTGTTTGTGTGGCATGATCATATTTTTCAACCTTTTTGGACAAAAATTCACCACGTTCCACCTGAACAGTAGCGGTAGCAACAACGTTCTCTATCGCATCTCCTGAAAGCGTTGCTGTGTTGGAGAAACGAGTTTTATCGCCAATAATACGCGTGGAATATTGAATCTGATAGGCCGTGTTAATGCTATCGTCTTGAAAACGAATCACAAACCCTGTCCCGGCTTGATCTGCTTCAATGGCATATTCACTTGCATTCACTAGGTCTCGAACAACGGTCGAGCCGTCGATATTGACTTGTAGATGATAGAGCCGGATAGAGTCTCTTCTGAGTTCCAGCCCTGAAGGAATTGGATCGGTGATGAGGGCATGCTTTACGGTGTTTAGTTGTTTGTTCACATCAATGGTCCAGTCGATCTGATTGGTGCCCTCTATTTTCCCTTGTTTGCTTAGGGTTGGTCCTGACTGGGGTTTTACATTCACGATGACCGTTTGTACCCCGCCTTTGATCGGAATCGCAATGATGATCTCTGTACTGCCTTTCACCGTTTCTTTCGTAAACTCGGTTTTAACTTGTAGTTTGCCGCTGACATTGGAGTGATTCTCTACATATTGGTTAAAGGTCATGATCACCTTGCCCTGACGATCTACTGTGAAGTATCCCACGGTTCCGTCGGTAGTGACTAACGGAGATGAGATATCAGTGTAGATGACAAACTGTTCTGGTAAATGAAAGATGAAGGTGTCCCCTGATTTATAGGTATTGTCAGGAAGCTCCCATTCATAGCCTAGTTGGATGGCTGATCCGATGTCGAATTGGCTGTCTGGACTATATACCGCATCAATGACACGCCCTGCTTCGTCTGTCAGGCTCAACTTCGTTAATATGCTCTGCGGAGCTGCATCATGTTGAGACTTTGAACTGACTGCTCCTTGAACGAAGGGGACCGTGTTTGAAGGAATCTCCCCAGGAGGTTCAAGGTTTGGGACAACGTATACAGCATCTGTAACGGTAGGTGTAGGATCAGATACAGCACTCTGCGGCAGTTCTGGGGCTGGAGCATCTGCGTAAGCCAGCGTTGCGCTGAAAAAGCTTTGGACAATGAGCAATAAGGCAATGATCATTACATTTATTTTTGTTCTCATGCTCCAAGTGATTCTCCTATTCATCGTAATATGGCAATGCTTCGTTCGAAATAGTATATTCAGCATGCTAGGCAGACATGACTATCCCAATAGAAAAAAAGCCCTGATCATAGCGATCAGGGCTTTCTTCGAGAGAGGCATAGCAATTTGTGATGGATCTATGTAAAAAAGACATAATAAAAAGCTCGTTCATCTGGTAGCTGGCTGCCATCCGGATAGGAAGGCCCTATAGTTTTGCGTCACTGCCTTTCGACAGTTTTGCCATTAACTTGAATAGCTTGTGCGTCTATCATCTATCAAACTGATTTCATGTAACCTCTCATTTACAACTTGGAACGGTTCCCCCATTTTTTGCGGAAGGAATGAGGTGTTTCTCCTACATGCTCCTTGAATAGGTTAATAAAATGGCTCGTATTGGGAATCCCTACGTACCTTGCGATATCCACAATGGACATGTCACTGGTTTTAAGCCAGCTTTGAGCGGCTGTGATACGGACATTAATGAGATAATCAATCGGAGAGAAACCGATCTGCTTTTTGAAATTTTTAGCCAGATTAAACTTGTTTAATTCAAACATGTCTGCCAGCGAGTCCAGTGTTATTCGCTCACAGTAGGACTGATCCAAATATTGTTGTACCCGGCGTACTTCGCTGAGGGTTTCAGCATTCACATGCGGATGATCATAGGGATGTTGCAAAATGCACATTAGTATTTCACCAATGAGCCTGGACGTTAGCAGCTCAGCGGAAAGACTTCTGTCAGACTGCCCGCAAATCAGAGCATGGAGCTTATCCAATATAATATGCGGATTATGCATGGAAATGACCGGTTTATTATGCTTGGCAAATTGTTCGTAAAAATTTTCGATCAGGTTGCCATACAGGTACAGGCTGATATACTCCCAGGATTCATGACCGGAGGTGCTGTATTGAACATATTCCTCGCAATTAATAAAGAACAAATCTTGAGGTTTTATGATATATTTCTTGCCCCGGTACAGTAATTCTCCCTTACCAGACAACGTAAAGACAAGCAAAAAAGAGGCAAGTTCTTTCCTTTCCATCGTAAAAGCAGAAGTTTTTTGGAAGTAGCCTAATTCCTGGATATATAAAAGGGATTGCTTGGCAAAAGCGGAGGGAGTGCGTACAATTACGACCGGATCGCCATTCCAGAGGCCCACGTTGTTTTTTTGGTCTGTTGTCATATTCAATTCCTTTACAAAAAAGCAATTTTATCTAGCATATCTTGGTTTGATTTACCAATATATAATGGCTGATTAAACATGATTTCCTATTTATAAAAGTTTATTTTATCACAACAAATATGTCTATATATCAAATTATGTGTGTGAGCTTTATGGGAGTCTCGCTTTTTATGGATATTTAATCTGATAATCCATATGAAAAAGTCGAATGCTGTTGAAAGAATCTGGGGTTATCATGGATTCAAATCCTTTCTGAGGTCAAATACCAAAATGGTACTGAAAAAAGGTATCTTATGCCCATTCAACTTTCTTGTTCACTTCTCCTTTCGGTTTAAAAAAATTGGGACTTGGTTTTGTTAAAATGGTTCGTAAGGCTTATTATTGAAAATAAGAGTTTGGGCCCAGTACTGTGATTTTGTTCACAAACATGAATGTAAAAAAGAGAGATATATGCATAAAAAATTACGCAAAAAGTGCCCTTGCGCGTTTCATCAAAAGTGCTTTCAACTTTGGAAATGACACGGGCAATGATATGATGGGTAATACAGGTATAGTGCTTTACTTACTCGACAGTCAGTTTGGAGGATTACAGGATGGGAAAACCAAAAAGTACGAAAACCGCAGCGGCTTGGTCGCTCGTTATTCTAGGGGCAGGCTTTGCAGCCACATTGCCCTTCCAGCAATATGGCTGGGCTCGTTTATTAGCCGGAGCTTTTGAGGCAGGACTTGTAGGGGGACTGGCAGACTGGTTCGCTGTCACTGCTTTGTTCCGTCATCCGCTAGGCATTCCGATACCACATACGGCGCTGCTTCCTAAAAATAGGGACAAGCTCACGAATGCATTGGTGAGTACCGTGGAAAATAACCTGCTAAACAAAGACAGCATTGCGTCTAAAATTGCAGATATTCGTTTGGCCGATTTGGTACTGGGCGGTGTGGAAAAAGGAATGCGCACGCCGGAGGCGGCGGCATCCATAGATGTTCTTGCCAAGCGTCTCGTCCAGTCGCTCCCGCTCGCGGAATTGGCTCCGGTCATCGTGGCAGAGCTCAAGCGGCAGGTGACTGACTTTGACACCGGACCGCTGCTGGAGGCGCTTGCTCGTCAAACCAGCGAGAAGGGCTATGATCGCCGCGCACTGGATTACACGCTGGAGCAAGCCGAGTCCTGGCTTTTGCGACCCGAAACGGGTTATACGCTGGGCACCTTAGGGATGCAGGCTGTTAGCGGTTTGCAGGTGAGCGGGCTGATGCAGTTTGCCTTGAACGCATTCCTCGGCTATCTGAACGAAGAGCGTATGGGTGAAATGATTCGTCATTTCCTGCTGGATCAGGTAGCAGAACTGCAAAGGGAAGAGCACCCGCGCCGCCAGGCCGTGCTGGATGGTCTGAGAACACAGGTGACCCGATTGGCGACGAAAGATACGGTTCAGGAAGGGTTGAACGGCTGGAAGGATAGCCTTGTTGAAGCCTGGGAAGGCGATGCGTCAGTGCTGGGCAAAATGGAAGAACTGCGTATACGCTTATTGGACTACATGGAAGACGGAAGCTATGTGCAGACCTATATTTTACCGCTATTGGATCGGATGCTGACTGATTTAAGAGGGAATACCGAGCTGCTGGACAAGATCAATGTGCGAATTGTGGAAGGTATTACTGGACTGGTGGAAGCCAACCATAGTCGAATTGGTAACTTGGTACGCGAAAATGTAGACAAAATGGATAACAAATCCCTGATTGCACTGATGGAGGACAAACTGGGACAGGATTTGCAGTGGATACGTATTAACGGCGCAGTTACAGGCTTCCTGATCGGCATTGTGCTGACAGGTATCCGTATGCTAATCCAATAGACCAGAAAAAGCTACAGATAGGGTTGTGGAAGCATGAGGCTTTGGCATGAACATTTAATCGACAGGTTACCCCGTCCGCAACTGCTGGGGCAACATCGTGAGTGCTGTGCCCTGCGCGGGAATGGGTGGGGCAAGCCACACGCCACCGTGAATTATGTGTTCGATTATCACCCAATGCTGCTGGTGCGCTATCATAGGCTCATTATGGACGAAATGAAAAGCAGAGGGTACAATGTTGATCCACTATGGGAACAGCCGTTGTATCGCGGTAAGCAGTGTGAGCCTTGGGAGGCGGAGCTGGGTGAGGAACTGGCAGGCGCGGGTGCATATGTGGAGCATGACGATGAGTATATGAAGGAGTGCCTGGATAACCTGGCTTCCAAGGGTATTTTAATAGAGATTGAAGTGACCTAAAAAAGACGGGCTGCGGTATGTTCATCATTCAGATGAAGTGCCGCAAGCCCGCTTTTTTGATGCTTCAGTGTTCAGTGCTTGGGGGAGAGACTCGGGATATTAGATTACAGAATCCAGCGGGTGACCTTTTCCAGCGGTTGTCTGGATTTTTCCCGCTTGGGTTCATGAGCGCGATAACCGAAGGCAGCAATGACTGAAATATCGAGCAGCCCGTTTTCTAGCAGTCCTTCTTCCTCCAAAATGGCATGCACCTGATCGTAGTTAAAGCCCTCAATTGGACAGGAATCAATACCGATCTGAGCCGCCGCTGTCATCATATTGCCTAAGGCAATGTAGGTTTGCTTGGAAGCCCAGTCAAATAACGTACGTTCGTTTTCCAGTAAGCGTTGATTTTCACCCTGGAAAATCTTATAGCGGCCTGGCAGTGAGGCAAAGTCCTCCTCAGACATACCTTTAACCTCTTTATACATATACTCCACGTAAGGAGAATCATAACGAACATCCTTGCGCGCCAAAATCAGGACGACGTGGCTAGCCGCAGGAATCTGCTTTTGACCGCCGCTGGAAACTGCAGCCAGCTTTTCTCTCAATCCCTGATTTTGTACAACTACAAACTGCCATGGTTCAAAACCAACGGAGCTTGGAGAAAGTCGCCCGGTTTCGAGAATGAACTGAAAATCCTCTTCTGGTATGATGCGATTGGGATCGAATTCTTTCGTGGCGTGCCTGAACAGAAAGGCGTCCAGAATTTCCTGTTTTTTAGCTGATGTATTAGACATAAAATGTACTCCTTTTGATATGGGTTTAGTTGGTACTCTATGGGTTTTCTGCTACTATAATGAGAGCTGATATCGAATATATAGTTATCATATAGAAAGTTTTTGCATGGAACAAGTACGCACATATTTGTTCCTTGTCATACGTCTGGGGCTATTGGTTTACACATTCTACAGAAAGAAGGGGTATACATGGCACAGGAGATGGAACATGCAGTTAGCGTTAATTTTGGATGTCCGGTAGCGAAAACCGTCGGGGTTATAGGCGGCAAGTGGAAGGGAGTCATCTTGTATCATTTGACGACAGGACCGCGGCGCTATAACGAAATTCGACGGACCTTACCTAATATTACACAGCGGATGCTAACCTTGCAGTTGCGTGAACTGGAGAGAGATGGCATTGTGCACCGTGAAATTTATAATGAGAACCCACCGCGTGTGGAATACTCGCTTACCCCGTTGGGAGATACGTTAAGGCCGTTGCTGGATTTTATGAGAGACTGGGGGATCTTCTATGGAGAACAGGGTTGCGAGCCTGTGACGACAACTTCCAAATCAGGCAAGCACTTTTGTTAAAGGGCATGAAGAAAGCCCGCCAAATGATTTCATAGAAGACGCATAAGAAATCATTAGCGGGCGGAATAAGGTCTGGGTTATTTAGATAAAATGTACACTTATTTAAACTCGATGGCTTCGTTCATCTGCGCCCAGGCCGTTTCTCCAATGATGCCCAAGCGCCAGATAGCGATTCCTTTGAGGTCATAACGTTTGGCTAAACCGATCTTGGCGTTAACGGTGCTGTCTTTTTCACTACCCATCGAAATCCCCAAAATGAGCTTGTCCCGCGAGGTTTCCTTCAAGGCCAGTTGTATGGCTTCATCCACTTTAGCCAAAGGCTCAGGCGTAGCCTTTTGTCCGTAATCATAGGCCATGATGATCAGATCGTCCGCCAGATTGCCCAGCGTTTTGTAGTCATAGCCAGAGTAAGAGCTGTTCAGCGGATGTAGAACGACGGTGAGCTTGAGTCCAGCCTGATGCGCTTTGGCCGATAACTTTTGAATAAAGGCGTTGTAGTCTGAACGCGCTTTGGCTTTATCGCCGCTCCAGCCCAATCCTTCCAGATCTAGCGTAATGCCTTTAAATTGTTTGTCGGTGGCGGTACTGACGATTTGGGAAATGGTTTGTTCTTGAAGCTGCGCATTTTCCAAAACCTTGGTCAGTTCGTGATTGCCATCTCCGGAATAGACCATCAGGTAAGGGGAAGTCCCCTGGCTGTCTGCCTCCTGCACAATGGACTCCGGCGTTACGGTTCCAGCGGCTTGAGGCCATTTGTATTCTTTGCCGTTTGTCGTAAATTGTCCGTTCGTATCAATTCGACTCCAGCCGAAGGCAACTGCGTTAAAATCCGGTATTTTGGATTTTTGGTCAAAGGAAGACAGCGCATAGAAGCCTACTGTATACATAGCTTCACGTGGCGATGTAATGGAGACCGTCCGTGTTCCCTGGTTCCAGTTCACCGTGGCTCCAAACTGCTGCCCGAAAAAGCCCAGCGGAATCATGGTGCTGCCGTGCACGGTTTGCGGAGCGGCTGTTAGTTGAACCGTTTGTCCGTCCACTGTGGCATTGCGGCTACCCATCTTTAGAACCACCTGTTTGGTAGCAGAGCCTTGCGCTTTGGTAGCAGTGATGCTTTGGCTGGCTTGATCCCATTTCACTGTAATGCCGAGAGCCTCAGAAATAGCGCGAAAGGGAACCATGGTCGTGCCGTTCATCATGGCAGGTTGTACGGGGAACGGTAATGGATATCCGTCCAGCATAATGCTGATCTTGCCGGTCTCGGCTTGTGCCAAGGGGCTATAGATGCCCGCTGCGGTACTCAGGAAAATAGCGCTAGATAACAGAGCCTTATTTACGATTTTCATCCTATGATCTCCTATGCTCAATAGATTGCAATGCTATCATGTTAGAATCGTGAGGTATCTACCATTTTACCAAAAAAATGATAGAAAGGTGAATGTGAAATAATAGGATGAGATGAATTTGAATATGTATTAAAGCTGAATATTAATCGTGTTCTTTCATACAAAAAAGCTGACCCCTTTAACTAGGTGTCAGCTTTTTCTTTTTAAAACGATCTTAACTTCATTCGTAACCCAGATTACTTGCGGCGCTTGAGTGCAATGCCGACAGCTGCGACACCAAGAACGACTGCAATGATCGAGAGGACGAGTGCTGTCGTTTGTGCAGTAGAGCTGGCAGGAGCAGAAGCGGCAGGTGTAGCCTCTACAGCATTGTTAGAAGCAGGTGCGGGGCTACTACTATCTTTAGCCGTATCTGTGCTCGTATGGCCTGCTGCCGTGCCCGCCGAATCGTGTCCGCTGTCTGCGGCAGGAGTTTGGGACGTGGCATCTGCCGTGATTTCGGTAATGGAATGAGGGTTGTTACTTCCTTCGTCGCCTGTCCATTCCACAATACTTCCGTCACTATAATATTGGAAGGCGTCCCAGGCTGCTGCGGTATTCTGGTCTGCATTTTGCGCTACAAAGCTGAAACGCTGATACTGACCCGCTTGAATGCCGTCTTTTTCAGTCGTCCAGGTCACGGTGGTTACTTTGCCAGAGCTGTCTTTTTCGGTGGCTACCTTCCAATTCGGTACAGGCTCGTATTGTTTGAAAACGACCTCTTTCGGAATTTTCAAGGCGACTTTGGTGGTTGGAATGTTTTTTTCCACGGGTACTTTCAATGTGTACGTTTCCCATGCATTAGGTTGTGAAATAGAAGGCTTAACTGTCACATGTGCACTGGCCATGCCTGCAAAAAGTAAGGCACCGGCCGCAATTAGACCCACAGAGGTTGCAAACCTGGAAAATCTGGATTTTGCTGTTTGAATCGTTGTATTCATATTCATTTCGCTCCTTTTAAGTATAAAATAATTATTTTTTACCGCCTACATGCAGGGTAAATTCAGCATCAACCGCATCGAGTGATGCCGTCAGAGCATGTACTTTTACCGCCCATGTTCCTTCGGAGGTCATCAATTCCTGACTGCGGAATGGTTGTTGCTGCTTTACGGGCAGAACAAATTCCTGTTGATCTTGGTCAGGGTCCGCTGGAGTGAGCGTTAATGTGACCTGTTGGATTCCTGAAACGGCAGCACCCTTGCTATCCTGAACAGATACCTTAAATTCATTGCTGCCCACAGCATTGGGGCTGACTGCCAGTGTAACGTTATATTCACCCGTTGGGCGAGTCTCCTCAAACGGTACAGCAGGTGCCTGGCCGGGTGACAGGTGAGTGAGCACCGCGGTCAACAGCATCACGAGCAGGCCGACGGACAACTCGGCACGCAATCCCCCAGCGGCTCGCTTGCTCGCCGCCGCTTGCCGTGCGCTGCGGAACTGGCTGGCCGCGAAGACCAGCATGACTAGCAGCAGCGCTGCTTTGCCGAGCAGAACGAGTCCATAGGACGTGTTCAGCAGCATGGAGGGAGCCGGAATGTACAGCACGGCTCCATATATACCGGTGGCGAGTAACGCTGCCACCATCGCAATGCCCCAGCCGGCGAAGCGGCGCAAGGCGGCTTGTCGCAGAGTTGCCCGTTCGGATACGGGCAACTCTGCTCCGGCAACCGGCAGGCACACGACCATGACGGCAAGTGAGCCGATCCAAAAGGCTGCTGCCGCGAGATGGACGAAGTCCGCCGCAATGGCTGGAGCTGGATGCGTAGCCGCTGCCGGATGGCCGACAAAGGCCTTGGACAGCATGAGGCATAGCGTTAGGAGAGCCGAGCTGTATCCCCAAAGACGGCGCTGGCGATTCGAAATGCTGTGATCCAGCGCGTAAATCAGCGTTACGCTTAGGAGTAGCACGAGAATCATCTGGATAAACCAAATTTGTCCGGCTCCAGTAAACTGGAGAGCTTCTCCCAGAATCGGGAATGAGAAGCCCTCCCTGATGGAAACCCCGGCATCCCATGAAGCCTGAAGTGGCAGGCTGATCAGAATGGCGGCAGACGTTATGCCGTAGCCGCTCCATAGCAGCTTAGTCCAGCGGGGCAATGTTTCAAAGGGCCGCTGATTTTGCTTATGCTGTTCACTTCGATTCTTGTCTTGGCTTATGCTCGGTAAGATGAACAGCCGGAAACAAATCGCTCCAAAAAGCAGCGATAGTCCTATGTAAAGAAACCAACGGACAGCGATTAAGTCGATTCGTGATGTCCCTGAGCCTTCAGATGCGGCAGCTTGATGGGTAGGCGCATTGAAACTGCTGCCTACTTGAAATGGAATAACTCCATTAACCGGATGTCCGTCTGCGGATAAAGCTCTCCAATTGACGGAGTAAATTCCATTTTTCATCCCTGGAATCAATTGGATTTCCATGGTGGATTTGTGATTCGGGTCAAGCTGTGCTTTTCCTGTGTCGACCCGCTTGCCTGTTTCATCGGTCACTTTGATCGACATGAAGGCAGATTGCAAATCTTCATTGAAGGTGATGGTCACCTGAGAAGGCGACTTGTCCAAAACCTGATTTTCGGTCGGACTGGATTCAATGACAAATGCATGAGCCCACGAAGAGTGAGGAAACAGGATCAGAAGGGGGAGACACAGCAATAAAAGACAAGCCACACGGGCTGGTCTGGACAGGTACAACATGCCTGTGAAGTCACCTTCTCTCGATTACTTGAAGCGAGGATATCCCCATTTGTAACATTTTATACGGACAAACCCCTTCCTATCTTAATCATAGTGCATATAGCATGAATAGATGGAGCAAATTATGACATTTATATGAAATTTGAAATAATAAGCATTATACAAAATGCCAATCATATGAAAACCCCTAGCGTGGTTGAATTCAGGACGATTTCAACCACGCTAGGGGCAAAGAGGAAGAGCCTATGAAGGAATTAGAGCCCTGTTTCCATGAGATCCGTGAAAGCAGGTTGCTTATGTTGAATATAATGGATAAAAATAGCCGTTAGTTTGGGATCGAATTGGCTACCCGAGCAAGCACGTAGTTCCTCAATGGCCTCCTCGAACGTTTTGGTGGGTTGATAGGGGCGCTCGGTTGTCATTGCGTCAAAAGAGTCGATGATCGTCAGCATCCGACATAAACGTGGAATTTGCTCGCCCTTAAAGCCAAACGGATAGCCTCCTCCGTCATAACGTTCATGATGCAGCTCCACAAAAGGAACTAAATCTATGAATCGTTCGTTGGCTTCGACAATACGTTTGCCCCACATGACATGCGCTTGCACCATCTGCCATTCCTCACCGGACAGTTTCTCTTTTTTATTGAGGATATTCCAGGGAATCTCCAGTTTACCAATGTCATGAATGAGGGCACCTAGTATGAAACGCCGCTTATCCTCCGGTCCGAGCTGAAGTACATCGCTCATGTCTGCTGCATATCTGAATACCCGCTTGGAATGCTTGAAAGTGTTAATATCCTTGTACAAGAACAAATTAAGCTGCTGTTCAAGATCGCGAATATCCTGCCCCAGATCGACCTCGCGCTCCACTTCATTTAAACTTCCGTGCGTATGAACGATGTTTTTGCCCTGTTTCTTGGCGTAGTACAGGGCTTTATCCGCCAGATCGACCAGCTGTGACTTGTCGTAGATGTCAATGCGACTTTGTGCAATACCTGCGGAGAAGGACAGACAGCCATGCGGAAAAATTTCAACACCCTCATAACGAGAATCATTTAATCTTTTTCGAATAGCATTGACTGTTTCATATGCTTGTTCAGCGGTATGCTCGGGCATAAGCAGGGTGAATTCTTCTCCACCATAGCGGGATACGGTGATGTGGGTGCCGGAGGTTTCCTTCTTAAGAAACTCACCGAGAAATCCCAGTAGCTGATCGCCTTTAAGATGACCGAAATGATCATTGTATTTTTTGAAATCATCTATATCAATCAGCGCCAGACTGAGAGGAGTATTCTCGGATCGGGATATATTTAATTCAGCTTCAAGTGTATTTTCGAAGTAGCTGTGATTGTATAGCCCTGTTCTGCGATCCATGTTCGCTTTTTCTTCGATTTCCCGATACAGCGTGAACATTTGCTTGAATGCGTGAGATAGGAGCATGCTTAGCCCAAGGAACAGCAAAAGTCCTAGAATGCCGTTGTTATAAATCAGTGTAGTCAATACCAAAGACAGAATGAGTGTACATAAGTATACGAGCAGGGATTCAGCCAAAAAGGCCTGTTTAAGCTCATTGAAGGACCCTTTGTATGCGATATAAAAGTAGATGCCCAGTGTGATGGTGTTCACCGCAAAGTAGCAAATCAACGCCAGCAGGTAGGAAGCGAAATGATCTTGGTTTAAAGCCCCCTGCGTTCCGCCGCTTAGTTCAAATACTGTTGAAGACAGGAAAATGGAAAGGGCGTAAATGGAAAAATTGGCGGTATGCTTCCACCAGGACAGCTCTGCGTGCCGGAACATGGCAATGATTACATTTAACAACAAAATCAGAATAGCAATTTCGGTGCCATGCACAAAAATACAAGCCAGATACACGGAGGAATCCATGGACTGTTTGTTACTGGCCGGTGGTAGCTGGAATGTAAAATGCTCCAGAATCAGAACGGCTCCCAGTAGGGAATAGATCGTGACCCACTCTGTTGTCGTATAGTGCAAAAAGGACCATTGGTTCGTATACAGGAGGACGATCACGCCTGCCAAACATATGAAAAACACATATATTCCCGTCGCGGTAACCCGTTCTTGCAGCTTTTTTATTATACTCATCATTTCTTCTCCTGCCTTGTCGTATCTTGATGTCAAAGCTACCAGGGGTGAATGGGATAATTTACAATTTTGTAATCGAAAATTTCACATGAAAAAACAGGCCGGAATCCAGCCTGTTTTGTTGAGCCTGTGCTTCCTTTTTTTCTTATCGGTGACTAGCCCCCGATTTTGTAACCGGAAGTCAAAGCAATTATGACAGAAGCTACGATAATAGCATTGATAATCACACGGGAGTATTTCAAGTTTTTCATAGGGTTCCCTCCCTTCCTTGGAATAAGGTGTGCACTAGGCGTGGCGGGGATTGGTTTCTTGCTGCTTATCCTTAGTTCTCTTCACGACCATAATGCTTTGGATAAACAGGAACATCCCGAAATTCATGACAACATCTCCAATACTAATTACCTGCGTGCGGGGATAGGGCTTGGAGAGAGGAATAATGTCACCAAGCAATGATAGACGCGTGCTCGCATCCATCATGTAATGTTTCGAGATGACACTTCCGGATTTAAGCATATCTGTATAATAGGGACCCAGCACCTCCGAAGCGCTCAACGAGACCGGCATCCTGCCGCCATTCACCGCCATAACGATAAAATTCATCAATACGCCGATTATAATAAGCTTGAATCCCTTATGATGTCTGTTCAACCAGAGAAATATCAATCCAACCACGTAGACTCCCATAAATAGATACCCGTTAATGGCTGCCAGCCAAGCCCACTTTTCCTGGGCATAAAAAATAATGAATTGTACCAGCAGCAGTACAGGGAACATCCAGCCGGCTATAAGGCGAATTTGACTGAAACGGATCAGACCTTGCCGCCAGCCTCCTCTGAACAGACCTACAATGAGACCTAGTAGCACTCCATCATAGACCATTATCATTCTCCAGATTCCACAAATTTTTTGTTTTGGTTACCGTATAATTCGACCTGAAATTGGTAAATTCCTGCCTGATATATAGCAGTTTTGAAAAAAAATTGCGGATTAGCGTGTAATTATTCGAAGCCAGACGAAATGAGTGATATCATGATACATTGAAGTAATTATTTATATTTTTTTGAAAAGGATGATTATTATTATGAACCGGTTATCCAATACTGTTATGGTTGCCGCAGATATGACCAAATCGCGAATATTATGGATCGCCTTTGTCCTGGGTGCATTGAGTGCTTTCGGGCCGTTGTCCATAGATATGTATTTGCCGTCGCTGCCTACATTAGCGAACAATTTGCATACGACCACTTCGCTGGCGCAGCTTAGTTTAACCGCCTGTCTGTTGGGACTGGCCGTTGGCCAGATCGTTGCTGGTCCGCTTAGCGACGTAAGGGGTCGCAGAGGACCGCTGGTGATCTCGCTCATTCTGTACGCTGCTGCTTCGCTGTTATGTGTGTTTGCGCCGAATATCGGTATGCTCATTGTGCTTCGCTTTATTCAAGGGCTTACGGGGTCGGCGGGGATCGTGATTTCCAGAGCTGTAGCCCGTGATCTATACTCGGGCAAAGAGTTGACACGTTTTTTCTCACTACTTATGCTGGTGAACGGCGTGGCACCCATCGCTGCACCAGTACTGGGCGGTGTCATTTTGAACTTTGTTTCCTGGCGTGGTGTATTCATGGTGCTTTGTGTAGTCGGCGTGGCTATGCTGATTGCCGTCGTATTGGGTTTGCCAGAAACGTTGCCAACTAACCGCCGCTCATCCGGTGGCTTGAAGCAGACGCTAGGAACACTCGGTCACTTGTTTGCCGATCGACGCTTTATGGGCTATGCCTTCTCACAGGCGCTGATTACAGGAGCGATGTTCGCGTATATCGCTGGCTCACCATTCGTGCTTCAGGATATTTTCGGGGTTTCTCCTCAGACGTATAGCATCATTTTTGCAGTGAATGGTTTGGGGATTGTACTGTTTTCGCAGTTGACGGGTAGACTCGTGGGTCGCTTCAGCGAACGACAGTTACTCTTGTCGGGTCTGGTAATTGCGGCTGTAGCCGGAATTAGCTTGCTTACTGTAGCCTTTACCGGAGGCCAATTGTTTGCTGTTTTAGTTCCTCTGTTTTTTGTCGTTTCCTGCGTAGGGATTGTGAGTACAACGACGACTTCATTGGCAATGCAGAGTCAGCAGCGCTCCGCAGGCAGTGCGTCCGCCATGCTTGGTTTGTTGCCTCTATTACTTGGCTCCATCGCTTCACCGCTAGTAGGCTTGGGGAGTGGAACAACCCCCGTACCGATGGCGGTCGTTATAGCTATAGCCGAGGTTGGAGCGCTATTAAGCTTTGTCGTACTTGCTAAGGAAGCACGCGCGAAGGCTTAAAATAGGGCGAAAAAGTGACATTTTTCTGGAAGGTTGACATACCCCATGGGGGTATATTATGATAAGGATATAACAAATGCATAAATGCATATATACACCACACAGGAGGCTGATGTATGGCTGAGGAGCAACCTGTTTCCCACACTGAAGTCCATGAGAATCACTGTGGAACAGACGGGGAAAAGACAGTTAGAAAAAGTCATCATTCGGCAGAGTTCAAGAACAGCCTCGTATCCCGGTTGAACCGTATTGAAGGTCAGGTTCGCGGAATTAAGGGCTTGATTGAGAAGGATACCTACTGTGACGATGTACTGAACCAGATTGCGGCTGTCCAGTCCGCGCTGAATGGTGTTGGTAAGCTGCTGCTGGAAGGGCATATGAAAAGCTGTGTCATTGAGCGCATGCAGGCAGGAGAGCAGGAAGTGATTGACGAGCTGCTGGTTACGGTCAAGAAGCTAATCCGTTAAGAGTAGTATTCATACACATTATGGGTACGGAAGTACCCCTGAGGAGGAAAAGAAAATGGCACAAGTTACATTGAACGTAGAAGGCATGAGCTGCAATCATTGCGTGAAGGCAGTAGAAGGGGCTTTGGAGAAAGTTGGCGCTACCGGCAAGGTCAGCCTCGAAACGAAGCAAGTGAATGTAGAATATGACGAGTCCAAGCTGAACGTTGAGGCTCTGAAAACAGCCATTGAAGACCAGGGCTATGATGTTGTTTAAGCTGAAGATGCTTTATGTGTGAACAGACTTGTTTCGAAGGAGAAGCTTCCATATTAGAAGCTTTTTCTTTTTGGATATGATATACCCCACTGGGGTATAAGAGGAGGGTTACCATGGAAAACCGTGCGACTGACGGTGACAAGCAGACAACGCTTCATATTACGGGGATGTCCTGTGCCGCTTGCGCAAGCCGTATTGAGAAAGGTTTAAATCGAATAGACGGTGTGGCACAGGCTAATGTAAATTTGGCTTTGGAGCAGGCGTCGATATCCTATGATCCCAAGCAGGTGGAGATCCCTGAGTTTCGCGATAAAATTGCTTCTCTTGGGTTTGGAACTGTAAGTGAAGAAGCCAATCTGAATGTGACGGGCATGACTTGTGCGGCCTGTGCAACCCGGATTGAAAAGGGATTGAATCGGATGCCTGGTGTAACAGGTGCCACGGTAAACTTGGCGATGGAAACAGCTCATGTGGAATATGCCGCGGGGAGTATTGCGGTTGGTGATCTGGTGAGCAAGATTGAACAGCTAGGCTACGGAGCGATTCCGCAGAGCGCTGAGGACAATATTGCGGATGTGCGCAGTAAGGATATCCATCGTAAAAAATGGAAGTGGATTGTGTCCGCAGTGCTGTCATTTCCGTTGTTGTGGGCAATGGTGGCTCATTTTTCCTTTACATCATGGATTTATGTGCCAGAACTGTTTTTGAATCCATGGTTCCAACTAGTGCTGACAACGCCGATTCAGTTCGTCATTGGTTGGCAGTTTTATGTGGGCGCGTACAAAGCGCTTCGTAACGGCAGTTCGAATATGGATGTGTTAGTTGCACTGGGTACGTCTGCGGCTTATTTTTACAGCTTGTACCTTACTCTGCGTCCGTCTGATGTCATGGAGGGAATGGCGGGAATGCCTGTCATGACCATGCCAGAGCTGTATTACGAGACAAGCGCGGTGCTAATTACGCTTATTTTGGTTGGTAAATGGTTTGAAGCGGTAGCCAAAGGGCGTTCGTCCGAGGCGATCAAGAGCCTGATGAGTCTACAGGCAACGACGGCACGTGTAGTACGTGATGGACAAGAGCTTGATATACCGATCGAACAGGTACGTGTGAAGGATATCTTTATTGTACGACCCGGCGAGAAAATTCCTGTCGATGGTGTGGTCGTGGACGGACGTTCGGCAGTGGACGAATCCATGTTAAGTGGTGAGAGTCTTCCGGTTGAAAAAGAAGCAGGTTCCGCAGTTACAGGGGCGACGCTCAATAAAAACGGGGTACTACGTATTCAGGCGGAGCGTGTGGGTGGTGATACGGCGTTGTCCCGTATTATTAAGGTCGTGGAAGATGCACAAAACTCTAAGGCCCCGATTCAGCGGATTGCGGATCAGATTTCCGGTATTTTTGTCCCCATTGTTGTTGCTATTGCTGTGTTAGCCTTTATCGTCTGGTTTTTCCTTGTGACGCCGACTGATTTTGCAGGCTCACTGGAGAAAATGATTGCAGTTCTCGTCATAGCTTGTCCTTGTGCGCTCGGCTTGGCTACTCCAACGTCCATTATGGCAGGATCGGGACGTGCCGCTGAATACGGTATTCTGTTCAAGGGCGGCGAGCATTTGGAGATGACCCGTTCAGTCAACGCAGTGGTGTTGGATAAGACAGGAACAGTTACGAATGGCAAGCCAGAGCTGACGGATGTTATGGTTGGAGCAAGCGGCATGGCTGAAAAGGATTTGCTGCGGTTGCTCGGTGCGGCAGAAAAAAGCTCGGAGCATCCGCTGGCGGAAGCCATTGTAAAGGGGATTGCAGATCGAGGCATTGAACTGGTAGGACCGACAGATTTTGAAAATATTCCGGGTTATGGCGTGAAGGCTCATGTGGAAGGTAAGCAGGTATTGGCGGGTACACGCCGATTGATGAGCAGGGAAGGCATCGCGATAGATGACTCAGCTGAGCAGCATATGAATGAGCTGGAAAGCGCAGGGAAAACCGCGATGCTTGTTGCTGTGGATGGTGCCTATGCTGGACTGGTGGCCGTGGCGGATACGATTAAAGCAACGTCACGGGAGGCAGTTACCCGTCTGCGCGCGATGAACATTGAAGTCATCATGATTACGGGTGACAATGAACGGACTGCGAGGGCTGTTGCCGCCGAGGCTGGAATTGAACGAGTGCTGGCGGAGGTGCTGCCTGAAGGAAAGGCTGAAGAAGTGAAACGGCTTCAGGAACAAGGCATGATCGTAGCTATGGTTGGGGATGGTATTAACGATGCGCCTGCGCTGGCTACTGCTAATATTGGGATGGCGATGGGCACGGGAACGGATGTGGCCATGGAGGCGGCGGATATTACCCTCATGCGTGGCAACCTGAACAGCATTCCTGATGCGATTGAAATGAGCCGCCGGACCATGACAAACATACGACAAAATCTGTTTTGGGCGCTCGGTTATAACGTGATCGGTATTCCTATTGCCGCTTTGGGCTTCCTTGCCCCATGGTTGGCGGGAGCAGCCATGGCATTTAGCTCTGTTTCGGTCGTGCTGAATGCACTGCGTCTCCAACGGGTGAAGCTGTAAATGTATGGATGTATTAGCAGGATAGCGTACTGTCGGACATCTGTTGCGAGATAAAGTTATTATCAGAGTATAGAGCAAGTACGCACAATTGGTTTTCTGCGTGCTTGCTTTTTGTTGCGTTTGTTTTTTTAAACCATTCAACTTTCATCACGTCAGGTTGCTTATCATTCGCGAAAGTTCCATAATATTTGTAGGAGTGCCATGCAAGCATGCAAGAACTTCTTCGTATACTCACAGCTTGAAGTAGATAAAGAGCTTATATTATGGATTAGGAGTGAAGCAGTCATGAATGATACGATTTCCTTGTTGATGAATCACCGGTCTGTGCGAAAGTTCAAGTCAGACGCCGTTACCGACGAGCAGCTCGCAGCTATTGTGGCAGCTGGCCAAATGGCATCCTCGTCCAGCAATGTGCAGGCATATACCGTTATTGCCGTTACCGAGCCTTCTTTAAAAACAAAACTGGCCGAGTTGGCAGGAGGACAGGCTTACGTTGAGCAATGCCCCGCGTTTCTGGTATGGTGCGCAGATCTGTACCGTCTGAAGCAGGTCACACTACACCATCAGCCAGGTCAGCCTTCCTATGAAGGTTCCGTCGAAAATTATACGGTTGCGACCATTGATGCCGCGTTAGCTGCACAAAATGCAGCGGTAGCCGCTGAATCACTGGGCCTGGGCATCGTCTACATCGGCGGCATTCGTACTAAAATAGCAGAGGTATCTGAGTTGTTAGGGTTGCCAGAGCTGGTGTATCCAGTGTTCGGTATGTGTATTGGTGTACCGGATCAGGAAACGGGCTTGCGTCCACGTCTTCCACTGTCCGGTGTTTTGCATATGAACGGTTACGACAAAAATCAGACGATGAAAGCTGTAGAGGTATACGATCACACATCAGCGGAATATTTGAAGGAACGTACAGGCGGTCAACGCTCTACGCCATGGTCTGAGCAAATGGCTGCGAGACTGACCGAGCCAGCGCGCTTGCAGTTGAAGCCATTTTTGGAACAGAAGGGTTTCTTGAAGCAATAAAAGCTGAGTAGCGACAAAAAACTCTGCAAAATACAAGTAGTATTTGAGCTATATACGTTTGAAAATACAAGAACCTCCTTATTTACGTATGATGAAGTCCCGCGTAAATAAGGAAGTTCTTTGCTTTGGTTGCATGTTGTGGTTGTAAACCTTCCAGTCAGTAAATAGCTGGTATGCCTTTATCAATCAGATAGTGAGTAAAAGCGTCTCGTATTTTCATAAAATAATTGACGGACGGCAGATTCATCTTGATGGGTCAGCTTGCTATACGCGCGAATGACGTCGGCAGTCATCCGTGGATGTGTCTGTTGTCCGGTAAAAGGCCCCTCGAACGGCCAGGGACCATCTGTCTCTGCCATGATCTGATCAGACGGATACTGTCTTGCCAAACTGCGGATCTCTTCTTCGTACAGGAGATCCGGTGTGAAGGAGACATAATAGCCGTTCCGGGCCATACGTTCGGTTGTGGCGGCAGAGCCTTTAAACCAGTGAAAATGCGCCTGTGTGATGCCATGACGTTCCAAAAGGTCACAGGCGATGTCTGCGTCCTCATAAACGGCGTGCAGGACAATGGGCTTGTTATGCTTGCTTGCAAACTGGATAAAGCGCTCTAGTAGCACTATGTAGGGAGCGAGGTCAAAAGGTGAACCGCTCTGTGAGGCTTCCAGCCGATTGTAATAGGGCAAGCCGACTTCACCCACGGCGACCATCTGCTGTACATGTTCGTCCATCCAGTTGAACAAGAGTTCAAGCTCAGCTTGCGGTGGAAGAGCCTGTTCGGGATGAAAGCCAAAGGCTGGTCGTACCAGCCCGGGGTAACGCTTGGCTAACTGCAGATTGGCTCGGCTGGAGCCCAGATGCATCGACACGGCTATCACGGCTTGGACGCTGCTATTGGCAAGTGAAGCGAGCAATAATTCCTGTTGTTCGGGCGGGTAGCTGTCTACATGAATATGCGCGTCGATCAATGGAGCGGGTCCAATTGCGGTCAAATCCAAGCCTGGCTTTGTTTGGCTGTTCCATTTCAATGCACATCGAACTTTTACGTCACTCATGTCGATTCAATCCATCTTCCGGGATATTCTTGTGGACGCTCTGAGCATTGTCCATGTCGCCGTCCAGTTTATGTTTTTCCTCGCGCATCCAGCTGGTCATGGTCCGCTTCCATTCAATAAAGAGCGGATCGAGGGTGATTTCTTCCCTACGCGGGCGGGGAAAAGGGACATCTACGACATGCACCACTGAAGCAGGTCGCGCCGACAGCACATAGATGCGGTCGGAGAGCAGCAACGCTTCTTCAATGCTGTGGGTAATAAACAGCACAGAACGGCGGTTCTTTTCCCACATCCGTAATAACCATTGCTGCATGTCTGCACGTGTCAGCGCATCGAGTGCGCTGAACGGCTCATCCAGCAGCATTAATTCCTGTGGGCTGAGCAGTGCGCGAAGAAAGGCTGCGCGCTGTTGCATTCCACCAGACAGCGTATGTGGATACGCCTTGGCGAATTTACCAAGTCCAACCTGTTCGAGCCATTGCAAGGCTTCTTTGCGACGCTCGCGTTCACTGGCGTACTGAGGGGGTACTGTTGTATTTTTACGTGGAGCATTTTCCTGCCCAAGCAGTACGTTGTCCAGCGTGGTACGCCACGGGAAAAGGGCGGGCTGCTGCGGCATATAGCTGATATGCCCACGTTCACCAGTCATGTCCCGTCCGTGCATACGGATACGTCCCTGCTGTGGTTTGAGTAGCCCGCCGATGATGTGAAACAGCGTGCTTTTGCCGCTGCCTGACGGACCGATGAGGGAAACGAATTCTCCTGGCTTGACTGTGAGGGATACATCCTGCAGTACGGGCAGTAGGCTTCGCTTTTCGCGGAAGGCGAGGCTGATCCCGTCCAATTCCAAAGCAGGAGGAGCGGTTGAAGGACTCTGCTGTTCCCCGGTTCGTTGTTCATTAGCCACGTTGTATGATGATAAGTCAGTCGGATGCAGACTCATACGCGCCACGTCCTTTCTTTGCTGTATGTAATTCAAGGAGGAAGCTACTCTCGATCGGGTTTCCAGCGAACCAGCCATTTCTCCAGTAGTAAAATAACCACAAACATGAGTAAGCTGAGTGCAACAATAATGCCGATGGCGGCAAAAATGAGGTCCGTGCGATAGGCAGATTTTTGCAGCAGCATATAATATCCAATTCCTTCACTAGCTCCGATCCATTCCGCAATGATCGCACCCATCACACTATAGGTAGCAGCAATTTTAACGCCAGAAAAGACTTGCGGCAGGGAATGTGGCAGCTCCAGCTTCATAAAAATAGCCATGCGGCTTGCACCCGACATCTGCATATAGTTCATCATCGTACGGTCTGTTCGAGTCAGCCCGTCCATGGCCGCTACAGCCACGGGAAAAAAGCATACTAGGGTAATGACCATCAGCTTGGGCAGCACGCCAAAACCAAACCACACCATGAGCAGCGGTCCCAGGGCGATGATTGGAATGTTTTGGCTCAGGATAAGCAGCGGATACAGGGCGGATTTGAGAAAAGGAATCGTATGAAGAACGATGGCGATCAACAGTCCCGTTGCTGTCCCTATCGCGAATCCCGCAAGTGTCAGACGAATCGTAGCCCATGTATGGGCACCAAGCAGCGCCGTCTGGGCTATGCCCTCTTGTACGATGAGGGATGGAGCAGGCAGCAGCCAGGATTCAACATGCAAATAGGAAACCGCCCCCTGCCAGGCCGCTAAAAAGAAGAGGACCGCCACAAAGGGCGGCCATACGCTTTTCCACCAGGATGCGTTCTTGCCTTTCGGATTCATGGGCGATATTTCTCGGTCAGCTTGTTCATGCTGATGCCTTGTGGGTTATGTGCGATTTTGATCTGTGAAATGACGCTGGGACTGCCCGCTTCCGTCAAAGCCTCGTGCATTTCTTTAACCACTTTCAGCAACTCGTCGAGCTCGCCCTCCATGGTCGTATCCAATGGATTCACCTGATGTTTGACGCCGGAGCGCTGAATGACCTCAATCGCCTTATCTACATACGGGTAAGAGTCCTCGTTATTAGGAGTCTTAGGGATGACTTGAATACTGAGCAGTGTGTTAGCCATGAAAATTCACCTGTCCTTTATTTGGAGTGTTATTAAAAAAATATGGTGGTTTAAGGCGGGGAGACCGCTTCGCGGTTCATTTGATCTTACGATCGCTGCGCTTCTCCAGATTCAAATGAACCACTACGCTGCCAACCGCCTTAAAAGCACCCTATTTTTAAAGCTGGTTTGTGTGGCATTTTTAACACACAAGCGCACCTACTTAGCGCTTAGATAATATGAAAAGCTAAAGAATAAACCAAGTAGAACGAGAACGAAGTGGGCGGAATGGTGCTGTACAAGCGTTAGCGTTCGCCTTTGTACCCAGATTTCAACCTCTGGATATTTATAAAAGAAATCTGGGTACAGCAGCGATGGGAAGCACCATCCGACTGCGTAGTGGCGCTTTGTTCACTTCTCTAGATCAGTCTTATTTAGCGTTTTAACAAATGATCAACGCTTGGGCAGGAAACCGTTTGTGAAGGCTTTATCGACTTCCAAAGGCTTGCTGAGCAGCTTGCGTTCGTACATCCAGTCCGAATAGTTTTGCCATACCTCCGGTTTTTGCACACCCCATTGCGCGGCATCGTCCTGATAACGCGGGCTTAGCCATTTTTGGCTGGCAAGTACCAGTTTTTTATCCAGCTCCGGTACAGCTTTGCCTAAGATGTCCGCGGCTTCTTCTGGATGGGCGATAGTGTATTCATAGCCTTGTGCGGTAGCGTCCATGAACGCTTTGACCAGCTCGGGATCATTTTTTATTGTCTGTTCGTTGCTCACAATTACAGGTGTATAGTAATCGAGGCTTTTGGAATAATCTTTTACATACAGCATATCCAATGGCTCACCTCGAAGCTGGGCCTCGATTCCGGTCCATGCGTAGAAAATCCAGGCAAAGTCGATATCCCGCTTCACGGCTGTAAAATAGTCTGCATTGCCCATGTTGATGATCTTCACTTTGCTCACATCGCCTTTGTCTGAATCCATGATGGATTTCATGACCGCTTCTTCTACGGGAGAGCCCCAACCGCCGTATTTTTTACCTTCAAAATCTTTCGGGCTCTTAATTCCACGATCTACCGGGGCTGCGAAGCCTGAGGTATTATGCTGAATCACCGCAGCGATGGATACAAGCGGCACGCCTTGCGTACGAGCCTGTGTGACGCCTTCTTGGTAGCTGATACCAAAAGGTGCAGCATTAGAAGCAACCATTTGATCAGCTCCGCCTGAA
The DNA here is from genome assembly GCF_009827695.1 of Paenibacillus sp. OT2-17. Taxonomy (NCBI): domain Bacteria; kingdom Bacillati; phylum Bacillota; class Bacilli; order Caryophanales; family Paenibacillaceae; genus Paenibacillus; species Paenibacillus sp. OT2-17. The sequence continues at coordinate 55,878 of NZ_WUDQ01000007.1, forward strand.
CCAGGTTGAACAATTTGGACATTCAAACCCGCTTTTTCGTAAAATCCTTTGTCCTTAGCGACATAGAGTCCCGTATGATTCGTATTGGGTGTCCAGTCGAGCACGACTTTAACATCTTTGAGCCCCTTTGCCGGAGTAGACGTTTGAGTGTCGGTAGCGGGAGCCGCTTCTTGGGATGTGGGGGGACTTCCACCGCAAGCGGTCAGGGCCATGAGCCACAGACTGATCAGTCCCAGGCTTAATATTTTCATGCGCTTCATCGTTGTGTTCTCTCCTTTAATTACCCGTTATCCGTCCAATCAGACAGCTTAAGTTCCCCATTTTCTAAAAATAACATCTGCCGGACGCGATCTTTCCAACAACATAATCTTCAACAAAAAAAGCGCCCCGAGTTTCCGGGACGCTTGCGCTTGTATATACCAAAGTAAGGGATGGTCCTATGTAAAAAAGGCACATCTTGCTTAAGCATTCCTACGCTGGCATTACCCAGATCAGGTTGTAAGGGTCAGTGTCTTGGGACACACTCTCAGCCGGCCGATTCCAGCACCCCTGGCATTGTATGGTTTAATGGGTTCATTTATTCGGGTTTAATACGACGATTATATGCCTTGAATGCGGGTCTGTCCAGCATGAAGGGAGAGATGACGGTTCATTTGCCAAACCACAGGGTACACTTTTACTGTGAGCTTTGATCTGAAAATGAGCATGAATCAATTCGATTCGATCCGGTCATGTTATTTTCAGAACAGCTACGCAGGTAGGTTCAGATGGGCTGGTGCCCAATGGCGTGGCCGTAGAGAATTCAAATTCGTGAAAAGGAGTTGTTGTACTGTGGGTAAAACGGAAACATTGGATCGCAACCAACTGGAACAAGCCATTGTGAAGGCTTTGGATAACAACAAATTTTGCTCGTTAGGTACGGTAGAGGGTGGCAAACCGAAAGTACGCTATATGGCCCTTTTTAACGATGGAATGAACATTCATCTGGCGACAGATCGCAAAACTCATAAAGTGGAGGAGCTAAAGGACAATCCGAATGCTTATCTGCTGCTGGGTTATGAAGTTGGCGGTACGAAGGAAGTCGTAGAAGTGGAGGCTACCGTCCAGATCACAGCTGATGAGGGGCTGCGCAAACAAGTGTGGAACGATTCCTTGAAGGAATGGTTTTCCGGACCGGATGATCCCGATTATGTCATTCTGGACGTGAATCCGACACGCATTGAGTATGTGGGTCAGCAATCTGAGCGCCAGGTTTGGAAGAAGTAATACGAATATAAATGGATAAGCCGGTGAATCTCCGAGTTTTTTAGGAGGTTTGCTGGCTTTTTATTTTTTGAGAAAATTAATTATTTTTTCATAAATAATTTAAGTAAATGACTACTCTTTTATCTGGCGTTGGATTAAAATAGAAATGGTGGGTTCAAGGCTTACATATATGTGCAAAAGTATGTATATGAGGCATACACCTTAATGAGGAGGGGTATATTTTGTTATTTCGTAAAAATTGGTTTAAAGGGTTTACAGCAGCAGTTGTGGCTTGTAGCATGCTGGTGTTTTCGGCCGCTCCATCCTGGGCAGCTAGCGATTCTCGCGATAGCGCTACGGTGAATTTGCGGATCATGGAAACAACGGATATTCATGCGTCGCTGATGAACTATGATTACTATTCAGACAAAGAAACCAACGAATATGGCTTGATTAGCACAGCTGGTTTGATCCAACAGGCGCGTAGTGAAACAAGAAACAGCATGCTGTTCGATAACGGTGATTTGTTACAGGGCAATCCATTAGGCGATTATATGGCCAGAAACAAAACCTATGAAAAAGAAGGCGGTGTCCATCCAGTCTACAAGATGATGAACTTGATGGGCTATGATGCGGCGACAGTGGGTAACCACGAATTCAACTACGGTCTCGATTTTCTGGAGAAATCGCTCAAGGGAGCCGATTTTCCTTACGTAAATGCGAATGTTTATGTTGACAAGGGGGGGCAAGCTACTAAAAATCATTTTACCCCTTATCGAATTCTTGATAAAACGGTAACGGACGAGAAGGGCCAAGAGCACATCCTTAGAGTGGGCGTCATCGGTTTGGTCACACCACAAATTATGCAGTGGGATGAAGCCAATTTGAAGGATAAAGTCGTTACGAAGGATATTGTGGAAACGGCGAAAAAGTTTATTCCTCAAATGAAGACGGAAGGTGCTGACATTATTGTCGTGCTTGCGCACACAGGTTATGAGGATGTGCCGCAAACGCCAATGATGGAGAATGCCGTTAAATATTTAAGCCAGGTGGACGGAATTAACGCTATTTTGTTTGGGCATGCTCATAAATCTTTCCCCGGCCCTGATTTTAAAGAAATGAAGGGTGTAGATCTAGATAAAGGAACCATTAACGGCGTACCGGCTGTGGAGGCTTCCTCATGGGGCAAGGAGCTGGGTATTATTGACCTGAGCCTGGAAAAGAGAAACCGCGAGTGGAACGTAACTAACTCTCAGTCTGAAGTACGTCCGGTTGTGAGTACCACTAACCAGGCTGTGCAGTTTACTCCTGACTACAAACTGACAGATTCGATCAAGGAAGAGCATCAAGGAACGCTGGATTATGTTCGCCAACCTGTTGGAACAACGACTGCACCGATTAACAGTTATTTTGCATTAGTGCAGGATGAACCTTCCATTCAAATTGTGACGAATGCACAGAAATGGTATGTTCAAAACCATCTTAAAGGGACCGAATACGAAAATCTTCCCGTATTGTCGGCAGGCGCTCCATTCAAGGCCGGTGGTCGAAACGGAGCCGAGTATTACACAAACATTCCTGAAGGTACGGTAGCGATTAAAAACGTGTCCGACCTGTATGTGTATCCGAACACGGTTCATGCTGTAGAAGTGACCGGTGCTGAAATTCAGGAATGGCTGGAGTGGTCTGCAGGTCAGTTCAACCGCATTGATCCAAAGCAAACTGAGGAGCAATCGCTGATCAACAAAGATTTCCCAACCTACAATTTTGATGTCATTGACGGTGTGAATTACCAGATTGATGTAACTCAGCCTGCACGATATGATGCCAAGGGAACGATTATTGATTCTTCAGCTCATCGTATCAAGGATCTGCAATACAATGGGAAGGCTATTGATCCTGCGCAGAAATTTATCGTAGCCACCAATAACTATCGTGCTTCCTCATCCAAACTGGCTAACCCAGATGGCAAACGAATTGTGATGGCAGCACCGGATGAAAGTCGCCAGGTCATTATTGACTATATCCGTACGAACGGAACGATTAATCCATCGGCGGATGGCAATTGGTCTATTGCTCCTTTTGGTCAGGCAAGGGTTACTTTCGAGTCCTCTCCTGATGCCAAAGACGTGCTGGCAGGAAATCAACAAATTTCATACTTGAGCAGCGCGGCAGACGGCTTTGCCAAATACAGCTTAAAAGCTGGCGCTAAGCCTAGTGCAGCAACGACTCCTGTAAAGGAAGCTGTGGCTCCCGTGAAAGCAACAGCAAAACCAGCTGTTAAACCAGCTAAAACAACGAAGCCAAAGGCGTCCAAATAACTTCGAACTTTAGTTTTCAATCAATATCAGAATGAAGCAGCAAGTCTCTTTAACCAAGAGATTTGCTGCTTTTTTTGATGCCAAAAACAGCAGCCCCGAATTTATCATGATTGCAAAAAAGTTTTCTGATTTTTGTCGAATATATACTTAAGTCCTAAGTTGTCGTTAAGAATAAGCTACTTTTTTGTAAAAACACGTAATTATATAGTGCTTTTGTTCTAGTTATTTGTGATATAATGGTGAAAAAACCGGAAAATTGTTCCGAGGAGGACCATTATGACATGCAGCAATTGCAGCATCATATTACCTATTAAGGATCAAGGATTGCTCAGAATTAGGCATTCCAGGGTGTCGCTTACTCCAGCATTAGATGGTTTGGGTATGCTATCGGAACAACTGAAGCAGGAACATGGGCGTGAGGGCAGCATAGAGTTTCGCTTTGACAGCCGTTCAGAGCTGGAACAGTTGGTTAACGGACTGGCTCATCTGCCGCAGGAATACCTGAACCATATGCAAGTTGTGGTAACGGGCTTGCATTATATCGAAGGATATGAGGACTGGCTTTTATTTAGTCAATTGCAAGCCAGACTGCAACATCCAGATATCGTGAGTATTATTAAGGATCAAAGTTTTTCCAGCCATATGCAGCCTATTGTTGATCACAAGCTGGATATTATCGGGTTTGAGTTTTTGCTGCGTCCGTCACATGCAGAGAGACCTTTTCAGCCTTTCCGGCTGTTTGAAATCGCCCGTGAAGCTGGCTTGCATGCTCATCTGGATCGCTCGGCTCGTATTTCCGCTATTGAAAAAAGTGCAACATGCCTTCCGGCGGGAATTAAACGTTTTATTAACTTTCTCCCTTCCACCATTTATAATCCGGCTTATTGCTTGAATCACACCTTTGAGACGATTGATCGGTTATCCATGAGTACGAAGGATTTTGTATTTGAGGTCGTAGAAACGGAAGAGATAGACGACCTTAATTTTTTGCATCATATCTTTGATCAATATCGCAATCGAGGAGTTTCGGTTGCCCTGGACGATGTGGGGGCAGGTTATTCTACGACAGAGCTTATGAATTGCCTTCAGCCGGATTATGTTAAAATTGACCGCAGTATAATTGACGGCTGTCATAGTAACAGTGATCAGAAGCGGCAAATTACAGGGATTGTAGAATCGGCTTTTCGTTTTGGAGGCCAAGTGTTGGCTGAAGGCGTAGAGCAGATGGAGGATTTTGAATTTTGTCGTGAAGCAGGTGTGTCACTGGCTCAGGGTTATTTGTTTGGCAAGCCGGAGCCTGGTCCGCCCTCCAATTTTATGCTTAGTAGCGTAATATAGTCAGGAACAAATTTAAGTAGACGTAGTTTATAAAAATTGGAGCTTAAATAAGGCTGTGGCATAAGCAAATTCCAATTCTATTGGACAGCGCTTTATCACCATTAATGTAAAAAACGCGAGTTGCAGAGGTTATTTCACCCCTGCAACTCGCGTTTTTTGGTATGCTTGCCCACCTGAGTAAGTTCTGGACAAGCGAAGCCACCCAGTCTCCAATTTTACTTGGTAAGGAACGTTAAAAGCCCGGAGGCAGTTTACGACCGTTTTTATTTTTAAAGTAAAGATTGACGTCTTGAAGACAATTGGATACAGTGTATTGTATAAGAAACGGTGTTACTTTCGCAATACACTGTATCCATACTGGGGTAAAAAGTTTAACATTACAGGGAGGACAACCAAAATGAAAGCAGTGCAACTGAAAGACGGTTTTGGCTTTGAAGAGTTAACCTTGACGGAACTTGACATACCGGTGCCGGGACGGCTGGAAGTTCTGATCCGCATAAGGGCAGCGTCCCTGAATTACCGGGATTTGGTGATTATCAACGGGCTAATGCCGATCGGCATTCAATTTCCCTTCATTCCGTTATCCGATGGAGCGGGTGAAATTGTAGCTGTGGGCGAAGGGGTGACAAAATTTCAGATTGGACAAAGGGTAGCGGCAAATTTACAACAGAAATTCATTGGCGGGAGCACGAGAGCGGAGGTCTTAAAGGACAGTCTGGGAGGCCCGCTCAGTGGAGTGGCGTCTGAATATATCGTTCTGCATGAAGAAGGGGTCGTCGCCATTCCGGATCACCTTTCTTGGGAGGAGGCTTCCACCTTGCCGATTGCAGCATTAACCGCATGGAGCATGCTGATGGAATCCGGTGGGCTGCGAGCGGGGGATACGGTGCTCTTGCAAGGAACAGGCGGTGTTTCCATCTTTGGGCTTCAATTCTCTCTGATGGCGGGAGCAAGGGTAATTATCACATCGAGCAGCAATGACAAGCTGGAACGGGCAAAGGATCTCGGCGCATGGCAGACAATCAACTATTCGGAAGTTCCCGAGTGGGATAAGGTGGTTCTGGAGCTGACAGACGGCGGAGTCGACCATGTCCTGGATGTAGGGGGAGCGGCAACAATGGCGCAATCCATCAATGCACTTCGTACCGGAGGGACTGTGAACATGGTCGGCTTCTTATCGGGCTTGACTATTCCTGAGTTCGATGTCACCAGCATTTTGCAGAAGGCTGCGACGATTCGCGGCAGCCAAGTCGGTAACCGGGAACATTTCGAAAACATGAATCGTGCCATTTCCCGCCATCGTTTACATCCTGTCATTGACCGGGTATTCCCGCTCAGCCGAATCGGCGAAGCCTTCGCACTTTTGGCTGAAGGAAAACAGTATTTCGGTAAAATCGTCGTTCAAATATAAATGAGCATTTTGCATAAATCCCAAGAGCGATTTCAAATCAGCAATATATAGATCGAAACGGTTTAGTTCGTCTATATAGTGTACTTTAGAGCGTTGGGAATCGAATTATGCAAAATGCTGAAATATTATTCATATCACATAGGAGGCACTCTAATGCCCAGTAAACCCGATTTATCTGTCAAAGATTCTCAAGGAAGAAAGACTAAGAAACCGCGTAAATGGGTACGCAGAACCGGATTATCGCTGTTGGCGGTAATCCTTCTGGGAGTGGTTATTTTTATGCTCATCCCTTCCCCTGTCCAGCCTGCAAAATGGCTTGCACCTTCGGCCCCCTCTTTTGAACAAGCGGGTCCATGGCAACAAAACAACAAACTCAGCTCCGCAGAGCTTGTTACAATTGCTCCTAAGTTTCCGGAATTTATCACCTTTGACAAGGAAGGAAATTTATATACGGGAGACTCCGACGGGAAAATTTATAAGGTTGCCTTTGATACAAAGGGCAATCCGCAAAAGGCCCAGCTATATGCAGATACCAAAGGAACGCCCAATGGACTTATGTTTGACGCAAGTGGAAATCTGATCGTTACGGATGTTAAGAAGGGGCTGCTGTCGGTAGATCCTTCCGGAAACGTGACGGTGTTGGCCAATCAAGTCGACGGCACACCGATCTATTTGGCCAACGAGCTGGATATTGCCAAAGATGGTACCATTTATTTTTCTGACACCTCCAATTATGGCAGTGTAGTCTTCAAAGAAATCGCCGAGAACAAGCCACATGGACGTTTGCTGAAATATGATCCGGCGACCAAGCAGACGACAGTTCTGTTGGAAGGCCTTTATTTTGCGAACGGGGTTGCCTTGTCTGCGGACGAAGATTTTGTGCTTGTGGCAGAGTCGTATCACTACCAATTGACCCGATACTGGCTCAAAGGGCCGAAGAAGGGAACTTCGGATATTTTTGCGGATAATCTCGCCGGTTTTCCGGATAACATTACGCGTGATGATCAAGGCCATTTCTGGGTCGGTCTCTTCACGACACGTATTCCCTTTGTAGATCAGATGCATGGAAGCCCATGGCTGGCTGGAATGATGGCCAAATTGCCTCAATCGCTGCTCAGCGGTGCAAACGCACCTGTGAAGCATGGGCTTGCTATAGAGCTTAATCCGCAGGGTAAACTTATCGGAAGCTGGCATGATCCTGAAGGCTCGCTTTATGGGGTAACCACGGCTGTAAACCATGACGGATATTTATATATAGGTACAGCTCCTGGAGGCAGCCAGGGTGTTCATCGTGTGCTTTTAACCAAATAAGCTTGGGGAGGGTATAACATGATATTGGATGAATTGAGATTATCCTGGAAAGCGAAGGAAAGCCTGGCCGGGAAAGTAGCTTTGGTAACAGGCGCAAGCAGCGGCATTGGGGCATCGATTGCCAAAAAACTGGCAAAGAGAGGCGCGTATGTAGCTGTATTGGCACGCCGTCAGGAACGATTGGATGAATTGGTTCGCGACTTGAACCAAGAGGAGTTGTACGAGGTCATGGCAATACCTGCCGATATCCAAAAAGCTGAAGACGTACAGCAGGCGGTCCACGCCATTCTTGAACGCTGGGGGCGGCTTGACATTATCGTTGCCAATGCCGGCTTCGGGTATCGAAGCCCACTGGCAGAAGTGGAACTGGAAAGGTGGGAGGAGCTTTACAAGACGAATGTGCACGGTCTTGTTCTGACACTGAAGTACGGACTTCAGCCAATGAGGGAACAGGCCAAGGGGGATGTTGTCATTGTCTCCTCTATTGCAGCGAAGGAAGTGGTTGCCGGAGGAGGATTATACAGTGCTACCAAGTACGGCGTTAGTGCCATAGCCTCTGCATTGCGTTTGGAGACCAGTACGCAAGGAATTCGTGTAACTGCAATTCATCCCGGGGCGGTGGCGACGGAATTTTCGCAGGTGGCCGGATATCCCGAGCAGGAAATTCGGGCGTTTGCTTCGAGCGTTTTGCCGCTGCATCCCGATGATGTTGCAGAAGCTGCCCTTTATGCACTAGAGCAGCCGGAGCATGTCAATATTCCAGAGTTGACCATTATGCCTTCGAGGCAGGTCCAGCGGTTCAAATAGAGCAATATTTATTCTGACACAAGCCGGATAACCGGGTATGGTCATCGCCGATGACGGGTATGGCGGCGAAGAGGACTACGTGTCTTCGTTTGACCATAACCTGCTCAAATGGGTGAGCATGAACCAAAAAGCGCGAGCTACAGGGGGGAATAACCCTTGCACTCGCGCTTTTTTATACTAATGACGAAGCGTGACTGTCCAATAAAATTTAAAACCAGCTTTGGGACAGCTCCATTTACTATAGAGCAGACCATATTCTGTGAAAATTTTGGCTCCACGTTCGCTCATTCAGTCATCGTGAGCACAGCTATAGTGTAATGACGTATAGTCCCAAGGGTGTGGTTGCGCTCCCTGCAACCATGAAGCTGAGATCATAGCTAGATCTGCCGGGAGGGACGCTGATATCAGCCAATCGGCATACCTTGGTATTATCTCGTAGCAGAGGGATACCATATACACGATCATCCACACGCACAGACCCGGCGAACGCGCCCCCACGTGGATTGGCATAGATTCGTACGATACGTACCTCGTCACTGTCATTAACGATGGGAATCGTCGCGTTGTATATGGTTCCGAATTGTCCGCGATTATCTAGCGCAGGCCCCAGCTCGCTGCGTGCCCCGGTAAACAGCAGATCGGCAGGAGTCTCGCCGTTCAGCTTTTTGGTGGCACACGCCCGGTAGTTGGCGCTTTGCCCCACCACGTACTCTGGCATCCGCGCATTCGTTTCGGAAAAGGACCACACCCCTCGTGGATGCGCCTGTGGTGGAGGTACGGGAGGAAGCGCATCCATATGAATCTGGCGCAGATCCGTCTGCGTATCCTTGCTGATCACGGTGCGAATCACATAATCCAGCGTACCGTGGCCTTCAGCAAATTCTACTGTGAGGTCATAGATGAATCCGGCCAGTGATCCTTCGGGCAGCTCAAATTCCTCCAGCAGGGCGGTGCCTTTGCCGAATTTATGACGGTCTGCTGGCTTCAGACGTTCCATCGTACCCGCCAAACAGCTTTTGGCAATAGACTGCCCGACATCTATAATCCAGTTGCCATCCTCAGGCACAATCTTAAGGGCACGTTCAATATGACGTACTTCTAGTTTAGCAGCGCTTCTGTTCTCTACGGTGATGCCCAGTTTAACAGCGCTGCCGATTTTGTTATAATGCCAGCCGAAAATGCGATGCTTGACCGTCCGCGTTGTGGTGCGAACCACATCATGCCACAGGGTGGCTTGCTCGGTAGGTACCGTCACATGGGTAAGCGTCTCCGGGTTATCGCTAAGCATCAGGCGGCGTGTTCCCCCCTCAGTGGCTGACTCCACGTCCACATGGATATTGGGCGGGATCACAGCAGTTTCCACAATTAGATCCTTTGGCTCCTTGGGTCGATGGTTCATGTAAATTCCTCCTTTTATTCAAAAGTGGCACCGCTTTGAGTACATATATATGGGTAGTTCATAAATATAGGTAACGCCAGGTCCACTTTTACAACCTGTTTTGCAAAATATTTTTTTAAAATAAATCTCCGTAGGTTATAGCGGCTCTGCTAATGCGTCGAAGCAAGCTTACAAGACTCTTGTTCCCCTACACCAACGATTCGCAGACAGGTATTGCGTGTATGTTAAGAGCATAAGCTATTGGATGTACAGAGAAGCTACAGGAGGGAAACATGCCTAGAAAAATATGGTGGAAGGAAGCCGTTGTATATCAGATTTACCCGATCAGTTTTCAGGATTCTGACGGAGACGGTAAAGGAGACTTGCGAGGCATTTTGTCCAGGCTGGATTATTTGTGTGAGCTGGGTATTGATGTAATCTGGATTTGTCCGGTATATAAATCGCCTAATCACGATAACGGATATGATATTAGCGATTATTATGCCATTATGGATGAGTTTGGAACAATGGAGGATTTTGACGAACTGCTTCACCAGGCGCATGAACGAGGCATCAAAATCATGATGGATTTGGTATTAAACCATACATCGGATGAGCATCCGTGGTTTACGGAGTCACGCTCGTCCAAGGATAATCCGAAGCGGGACTACTACATATGGCGAACAGGCAAAAATGGCGGATATCCGAACAACTGGGAATCGTATTTTTCCGGTTCAGTGTGGAAATATGACAAGCTTACAGACGAATATTACATGCATCTATATTCCGAGCATCAGCCAGATCTGAACTGGGAAAATGAAGAGATGGTGAGCGAACTCTACCGCATGGTGGAATGGTGGCTGAAAAAGGGAGTCGATGGCTTCCGTTTTGACGCCATTGCCCATATTGTCAAAGCGGAGGGACTGCCGGATGCCGATAATCCTGACAAACGAACCTTGGTACGTGCCTATCAGCTCTTTTCCAATCTGGAACAGGTACATGTGCTTCTACGGATGCTGAATGAAAAATTACTGGAGCGTTATCCCTTAATGACAGTTGGCGAAACGTCTGGTTTAGGACCGGAACAGGCGCTTGATTATGTGGGGGACCAGCGGCATGAGCTGAATATGGTTTTCCAGTTTGAACACATGTTTATTGATGCACAAGGGCTAGGGACGGAAAAATGGAAACCCAAGCCGTGGACACTGGTGGAGCTGAAAAAAATAATGAGCAGCTGGCAGACAGTGCTTCATGAGGAAGGATGGAATGCCAATTATCTGAACAATCATGATCAGCCGCGGGCCCTCTCGCGATTTGCTAATGATGGACAATATCGCGTAGAGTCAGCCAAAATGCTGGCAACCTTCACACATATGTTAGAGGGTACGCCTTATATTTATCAAGGTGAGGAAATTGGCATGACGAATATCGCATTCCCGTCAATTGATGATTACCGGGATGTGGAAACATTGAATTATTATGAGCAGCAACGGAAGATCGGTGAGTCTGAGGAACAGATTATGGCGGAGATCTGGCGGAAAAGTCGGGATAATGCGCGTACTCCCATGCAATGGAATGCTGGCCCTTCAGCCGGATTTACCGATGGAGAGCCTTGGATGAAGATTAATGATAACTACACGCACATTAATGCAGAGGCAGAAAGAAATAATCCGGACTCGATTTTCCACTATTATCGCAAGTTGATTGCTCTGCGCAAACAACATGAGGTCATAGTCTATGGCGAATACAAGCTGCTGTTGCCGCTAGATACGGAGCTGTATGTATTCACTCGTTTGCTGGGAGAAGAGCGTTTGCTGGTCATTTTGAATTTCTTTGATCGTGATCCGGTGTACCACTGGCCCGAGGAGGACTTTCCTGTTGCTAAAGCGGAGTTGCTGCTGTCCAACTACGAGCCGGTACAAGGGGAACAACTGCATGCCTTGAAGCTGCGCCCCTATGAAGCCCGAGTGTATAAGCTAAGCGTGCAATAGGCGTTGCTATCTGTAGAATGGTAAAAGGAAGGGAAGGTTCATAGAGAGACCTTCCCTTTCTTGGCGTTTGGCTAAATGGTAACTGTTTCAGCCAACTCACGTATTTTGGCGATAATCAGGTCTTCTTGATTTTCCCCCTCATTAGGGATCGATTCAGTCGCGAAGGCAGCCAGTTCAGCATGTTGATGAATCATGACAGCATGGTGTGCCTCCCTGAACATCGGTATATCATTCGCATCATTGCCGAAGGCGATAAATTGACGGGGCTGCACACCAAGCTTCTGAAGTGCGTTCCATTTATGGATATTTTGCGGGCTGATGTCCAGCACTTGTTCATTACGGTGTTGATGGATGACCACGCCGAGCGGCGAAAGCTTGGCGGCCAGCTCATCCATATCGTCAGCAGTTAAAATGAGCATTTTTACGATGGATTTCAGGGAAGCCAAAGGCAGCTTTTGCGCCAACTTGCTGATATCCACATTGTTGAGTATAGGATGATCAGCTGCTCCCGTATATGCATAATCCCACTCGCTGTCAATCAGGTAGGTGGTTTGGTGTTCCTCCAGTAGTGCGAGCAGGGCATTCTTCACATCTGGTAAAAAGGATTCCACGTGAGTTATACTGCCTTGTTGGGAGATCATAGAGCCGTTGCCACCAATCAGAGCATAGGTGTGAAAGCGTTTAGGAAGTACGGGTAACATGTCGCGAATCGGCCGTGCCGAGGCAAAAATGACTTCATGTCCCGCTCGGGACAATTGTTCCAGACAGCTTGCGATCTTATCCGACACACACTGCCCCTTGAAGCAAATCGTTCCATCCAGATCAAATACAAAATGCATGATGTACCTCCAAAAAATAGTGCTTTCCAATTCATTTCTTACAGTCATTATATCCATTACCTTCCTTGGTCGTAAACTAAAAAGCCCGATTCACACTGGCTACCATGGGCAGGTGTGGATCGGGCTCATTATGATATCGACTCATTAAATTCAATTACTATTTAGTGATAATGTTTCACCTTAAGGTCGTCTAGACTTTTAAACTCATACCCTTGCTTGCGAGCCTCGTCGATGATAGAAGCAAGCGCCTCGGCATTGTCCTTGGATACGGAATGGAGCAGAATGACCGCACCAGGGTGGAGCTGACGCATGACTTGACGATAGGCATAGTCCGTTCCTTGCTGAATATTTGTGTCCCAGTCCTTGTAAGCTACAGACCAGAATACGCTCGTATATCCGGCTTCTCGACAGGAAGCCAATGCTTTTTCACTAAAAATGCCGCGAGGCGGTCGGACATATTTCATTTCTTTTTGCCCGGTTAGCTCTGCCGATGCATTTCGTACCCGATCCAGCTCAGACCGGATCTCTGCCGAAGAAATGGTGCTCATATCAGGATGGCTCCATGAATGGTTTCCGATAATATGACCCTCACTTGCCATGCGTCGCATCAAAGCAGGCTGGTCTTTTACAAAATGCCCTGTCACAAAGAAGGCGGCTGGGACCTTTTTGGCCTTCAATACATCCAGCACTTTCGGAGTATACCCATTCTCATAGCCGTTGTCGAAAGTGAGAAATAATTCTTTTTTAGTCGTATCCCCCAGAAAGATGCCACCTTGTCTTTTGATCAGGTGCATAAAGCCTTCTTGTGCGATAGAAGGCAGCTCCCCTCCCTTACTTTTTTTAAATCCAAAATGATAAGGCTGTCCGTCAACAGTCTGAGTAGCCCATGCGGGTTCCGCCGTAACTGCCAACATCCCCATAACTGCAACGCATAGCCACAAGGTAAATATTCGCTTCATCTATGTTCCTCCGCTTCCGTCCCGTACGGGTAAGGTGTGTATGCTTCGGCATATTCCATACCATCTGCAATACCATGCTGATTTATGCAAGGACATGGACTAACCAGACTCAAAACACATATTGACATGAATATTAAATCGAAGTAGTATACTTTATAAAACTTACTAGAATACTCGGATTTAATTCGATCGTTCATGCCAAAGAAAAGCAATCAGCTCAGAACATTTTACATACTTGTGAGAACGGAAGGAGTTAGGACTCATGATTGAACTTAGGAATGTATCCAAAACCTACGTGAGAAAAGGCCTAAGTATTGAAGCGTTAAAAAATATAAATATCAAAGTGGATAAAGGAGATATCTTCGGGTTTATCGGATTCAGTGGCGCAGGGAAAAGTACGCTGATCCGTTTGGTCAATCGTCTCGAGAAAGTAACCAGCGGAGAGGTTCTTGTTGAGGGGGAGCAGTTAAATACCTACTCGACCTCTGGGCTTCGGAAGGTAAGGAAGAAGATCGGAATGATTTTTCAGCATTTTAATCTGCTGGAATCGAAAACAGTGTTCGACAACATTGCAATTCCGTTGGTGCTGCTTAAGCGCAACAAACGGGAAATAGAGGGGCGTGTAAAAGAGCTTTTGGCGTTCATAGGATTGTCCGACAAGGCGAATAGCTATCCCAACGAGCTTTCCGGCGGACAAAAGCAGCGTGTAGGGATTGCACGGGCGCTTGCGAGCAACCCGTCCATTTTGCTCTGTGATGAGGCAACCTCGGCACTTGATCCGCAGACCACACAGTCAATTCTCGACTTGCTTCGCAAAATCAATAAGGAATACAAGATCACCATTTTGATCATCACCCATGAGATGTCGGTGATTCAGCGAATTTGCAATAAGGTAGCCGTAATGGAAAAGGGGGAAATCATCGAGCAGGGCAATGTCCTGGAGGTATTCGGGCAGCCGCAGCACCCAACGACACAGAGCTTTGTACGCACGGTCATTCACGATACGGTACCCGAGAGTGTGCTGCAAACGTTCGAACAGCAAGAATCGCAGCGAATATACAAGCTGGAATTTATAGGGCAGGTTGCTTCTGATCCGGTGGTTCATGAATTGATTCGGCAGCATGATATCCACGTGAACATTTTGTTTGCCAACATGACGGAGATTCAAGAAACGACAATTGGCTATATGACGATCCAACTGCGCGGCGGACAGCATGCCGTTCAGCAGGCTGTTGATTTTCTCAAGAGCAAAGGAGTCCATATTCAGGAGGTAGAGAGTCTATGATGATTACAGGAACTACGATCACCTGGGATCAACTGTGGGAAGCTTTGTATGAATCCGTGCTTATGGTCAGCATATCATTATTCATTGGTGCCCTGATCGGTATCCCTATCGGTATTTTACTCGTCATCACCCGTCCGGGCGGAATTCTCGAGAACAAATGGCTGCACAATATTTTGAATCCAATCATAAACATTGTTCGCTCCTTACCCTTTATTATCTTGCTGATTGCAATCATTCCGTTAACCCGTCTGATTGTGAATACATCCATTGGGACCAGTGCGGCAATTGTCCCCTTGATTGTATATATTGCGCCATATATCGGCAGGCTGGTCGAAAACTCGCTGTTGGAGGTGAATCCGGGGATACTGGAGGCAGCAGATGCGATGGGGGCGACTCCATTCCAGGTCATTCGATACTTTTTGCTTCCTGAGGCATTCAGTTCTCTGATTTTGTCGTTAACGACAGCATCCATTGGTCTGATTGGTGCTACTGCTATGGCTGGTGCGGTCGGTGGAGGCGGAATTGGCGATCTGGCGATCGCGTATGGCTATCAACGTTTTGATACGCTGGTTATGCTGATTACCGTCATCATTCTAGTCTTGTTTGTTCAAGGTGTTCAGTCCTTGGGGAACCTGCTCTCCCGCAAAGCACGTAGGGGTTAAATTAGATGTTTTTCTTTTTTACCTATTGTCTGTTCATAGCTTGTAATTTTATAATCCATGCGTTCCAATACGTTGTTCATATCTGCCATTTTTGCAATGAGCTGCTTACGCTGCTCCATTAGGAGTTCTTTTCTAGCATTTATCGTTTCATCACCCTGCTGGAACAACCTAACGTACTCAATCAAAATTTCAATGGGAAGCCCTACGCCTCGCATGCATTTGATATATTCAACCCATCTGCAGTCTTCTTCCGTGTAATCCCTGATTCCACTTTTATTACGGTTCACACGCGGAATAAGTCCGATGCGTTCATAATAGCGGAGTGTATCCTGAGATAGTTCGAATTTTTTGCTTACTTCTGCGATCAACATGCAGACTTCACCTCCTGATTTCTGATCAAGAAACGCCCTATGTAAATGGATAGGGCGTTCTTGTTGTTTCTTATTTCGAAACTTTCATTTCATCCATATTTACTGAGCGCCAACTACCGGATGAGGAACATATGGCTCTTCCAGCAATGCAATTTCTTCAGGTGTTAACGTAATCGAAAGAGCAGCTACTGCATCTTCGAGATGAGACGTTTTCGTAGCACCGATAATGGGAGCTGTTACCGGTTCTTTCTGTAGCAACCAGGCAAGTGCGATTTGAACGCGAGGAACTCCACGTTTTTCTGCGATGGCCGCAACCTGCTCCACGATCAATCGATCGGTATCGGCAGTCGCATCGTATTTAGATTTCGCAACCTGATCGGTTTCGGAACGATGTGTTGTTTCCTGCACATCACGCGTCAATCTTCCACCTGCAAGCGGGCTGTATGGAATCACACCGATTTTTTCTTCTTTACAAAGCGGCAGCATCTCTCTTTCCTCTTCACGATATAAGAGATTTAAATGATTCTGCATTGATACAAATTGGGTCCATCCATTCTTTTCAGCAACATGTAACGCCTTCAGAAACTGCCATGCGTACATGGCAGAAGCACCAATATATCTTGCCTTCCCGGCCTTCACAACATCATGTAAAGCTTCCATCGTCTCTTCAATAGGGGTATTGTAATCCCAGCGATGGATTTGGTACAGATCCACATAATCTGTCCCCAGTCGCTTAAGGCTCTTATCTATTTCACTCATGATAGCCTTTCGGGAAAGTCCCGCACCATTCGGGCCTTGATGCATACGGAAATGAACCTTTGTCGCGAGGACAATTTCATCTCGATTCGCATAATCCTTTAAAGCCCGTCCAACAATTTCTTCGCTAGTTCCATCTGAATATACATTCGCGGTATCAAAAAAATTAATACCTAGCTCCAGGGCATTTTTTATAATTGGACGACTGCGCTCTTCATCTAGTATCCATGGGTGAATCCACCGTTCTGCAACCCCAAAGCCCATACACCCAAGACAAAGCCGGGATACATCCAAACCGGTATTTCCAAGTTTCACATAGTCCATTTAATTATACCTCGCTTTCCTAGATATTGTTTTCTTCAAATGTAGTCTACTCCAGCTACTTACACCGGATATTATTACATTTGGAGTTCACTCCAAGTCAAGCGATTTTGTTGCGTGATGCCATCATATAGGTCTTATTGTTCAGAATTGGTTCAGTGGAACTTCGTATAATTCTCTTAGCATAGTTCCTTGGTTGCATGATCCGTAGAACTAAACATGACTAAAGACTTTGATAAAGCAGGATATATGCCAATAAATAGCGTCTAGGAGTGGAAATGTTGAAACTTGTAAAACGAAATAAATGGATTGCATCTGCGATGGTATTAGGTATTGCTTCAGGCTCAATCGTATCTCTGCCTTGGATGGGCGGCGCTCAGACTGCTTATGCAGCAACAGCAGATACGCAAAGCGAAACTGGATTTGTAGCACAAGCTCGCACCTTGGGTTTGATGACAGGCGGTAAGCAGGGCGATTTTATGGCGCAAAAGAATTTGACCCGCGCAGAGGCGGCTAAAATTTTGTGCAGTCTGTTCCAGTTGGAAGTTAACAATCAGCCGCAAACTTCTTTTATGGATGTATCGTCCGATGCATGGGACGCTCCCTATATTGAGGCTGTACGTGCAGCCGGGTATATGACAGGCAACGGGGAACTGTTCCGTCCGGGGGATGCCATTACCAAGGAAGAACTGATCGTATCGCTAGTACGTGCAATGGACTTACAGGATGCCAGCACAGCGAATGCACAGCAAAATGCAGTTCAGGTTGCCCGCTCTTACGGTCTGTTATCAGAGGATGCTTCTGCAACGGATTTGAAAAATCCATTGAACCGGGAGAGTGGTGCAGAAGTATTCGTCAGCCTGCTGGATCATCCGGTAGGAGAAGTGAAATCAGAGGGCAATACCGTTCGCATCGGAAATATCCCTTACCAGTTGGAAGGGTCTTTGCAAGGTTTGTTCGGTGAAAATAACAAAGCTGTATTAAAAGGGGCGAAATTCGACCTTAACCGTAACTTGCGTACACTGACAGGTGTGAATAAGCTGGAAATTAACGCAGACGGTGGCGTTTTTGACGGCAAGGGTGTGTCTTTTGAGGGGCGCCTGATCGTTAATGGCTCGGTAACCTTGAAGAACATGTCCTCCACAGGGGTATTGGAAATCAAAGGTACAGGGAATCAGCCTGTATCGGCCATTTTAGAAAATACGGCATGGTCCGGTGTGGAGCTGGGCTCTAAGGATGCCAAGCTGACAGCAACCGGGACAACGAAGATTGACAACCTGACGCTGAAAGATGATGCATCGATCGTGACCGAAGGAAATGCCGCGATTAGCCGCGTTTCTTTGCAACAGGGACTGGGCAAGCTGTTGGTTAGCGGTAGTATTGGTTTGCTGGATGCATCACAATATGTGGGCGTTCCTTTTATTACGCTGGCTAAGGGAGCTGCAATCAACCAGCTTAACCTGCCGGAACAAAAACAGCCGCAGGATGTTATCATTAACTATGATGCGATGAAAGAAGCTGTTAGTCTCGTAAATGGTACGAAGAACTCATCCTCTGCTGGATCGGTTGTCACGGACACAGATAGCAAAGATAAGAAAAAACACGATAGTGACATTATCAGCGTAGACCGCAGTCAGCTGGAGACAGAAGTCCATGCAGCCAAAGAACTACTGGAGCGTGCAGGTGAGGGTGGAACAGATCAGGCGCTTTACACGGCCGCAGCGAAGGAAAGCCTGTCCATAGCAATCAATCAAGCTATGCTGGTACTGAACAATACAGCAGCTACACAGGCAGAGGTAGATCAAGCGCTCAGCACATTGAAGCACGATGTTTCTGTGTACACAGCCTCAGCCACAGAACCAGTGATTGGGACACAGGAATTAACTAGACTGATTCAGGTAGCTTCGACTACCCTTGAACAAAACCGAATGATTGGCGACGAATTCCCGCCTCTTTGGGATGAATCACTAAGTCAAGCTATTCAATTTGGCAACAATGTGCTGGAAGGGAATGCTCCTCAAAATATTGTGGATCGGGAAGTAGTAAGCTTGCGTCGAGTAATTGAAGTCTACAATGCATCAGTAAAACTCAGAGATACCTATCTGCATTTTCTCGATGTAACGGATCGTGTGGAGAATATGAAAACTGACAAAGCGCGTTACAAGTCCTTAGTGAGGGAAGGATTAAGTGTATATGTGAACCCATTAGCTACAACTGAGCAGTTGGACGAATGGACACGAAAAATAAAAGATACAACAGAAGCATTTCTGGCATTGCAAGCAGCAGACTTTTCAGTGCTTAAAAATACTTTACAAGAAGCGCAGGTTATCTACGATCAGAGTGGCTCTCAAAATGTTGAACTGGGCAACCTCATTCAGGAATATACAGAGAAGATGCACACCGCTATGACGCAGCAGGACGTATTGACCTTGAACATGGAGCTGAGTCAAAGACTTGCGGAATTCACTGCTCCAGTGCCTGCTACAATTCGGGAAAAACTGCAGCAGCTGGTTCAAGATATTCATCTAAAACTACTGTCTAACCCTGTAGCTCGTAATTACTTGAATACGGAAATGCTGTCTTTAGAGCAACAAACAGCACAAGCCAACTTTGCACTCATTATGCCGTTTACTCCTGAGGAGCAATTGGTGATCTCTTATAATCAATTAAGTCAGGCTAAAGGGACCTATATTGAAAAATATAACGAGAAAAGACTACAATTGAGAGCCGAAATCATTGAAATGCAGGCATCGATCAATGGAATTTTGGTGCAAAATTCAGGCGCATTAAGCGCTGAAGCCCAGCAAGCCTTGTCTTCTGCATCAGAGCATGCCTCCATTTTCTTAGGTCTGCCTAGATTTGAATTGCAAGACGTGGTTCCTGTATACGAGGAGTTGCAACAGGTACAGAGCCAGTATGCTGTACCAATAGCAGTGGATACTACGTTGTTAAGTTTCAACATAAATTTAGCTAATAATGAAGTTCAGACGTTCGGCCGTCATTATACCGAACAAGATAACGAGGAACTTCAAGGGCAAATTAATCAGGCAAGCCTTGTGCTTAATACTCCGGATAGCACACAGCTGCAGGTAGACCAGGCTAACACGGATTTGATTACAGCGTTTGCGAACTACCAATCCAAATGGATAGTAACTGATTATGATATCAATGAGCTCAAGACCATTGCGAACAATCTGCTCACAGCAAATGGTACAGATCCTACGACGGTCTACTTTCACAGAGTAGTGGATGCATTCAATCGTCTGGACCAGTATTATCCTATGCCGGAAATTAAGAAAAATTATATGAATCTGGAAGATGCGATTCAGGAGTATAAAGATTTTGTAGCCAGCCAGCAACAAAACAGCGGAACAGGAAGCGGCGACAGTAGTGGTGGAGAAACGCCGCCAAGCGATAGCAGCGGAACAGGAAGCGGCGACAGTAGTGGTGGAGAAACGCCGCCAAGCGATAGCGGCGGAACTGGAAGCAGTGACAGCAACGGTCGAGAAACACCACCAAGCGATAGCAGCGGAACTGGAAGCAGTGACAGCAACGGTCGAGAAACACCACCAAGCGACAGCAGCGGAACAGGAAGCGGCGACAGCAGTGGTGGAGCAACGCCACCAAGCGATAACAGCGGAGACGATTCAGGCTCGATTCCTGGCGGTGGTAATGATGAAGGTATGATTCCTTAATAAGGGAAATACAGGAAGTAGAAGGATGTATAGAAGGGGACGATTCCGCACAGATTTTTGTCTGCGGCGGGCGTCCCTTTTTGCATGGGCAGGGCTTCTAATACAGCTGGTTAGAATAACCGATACTAAAAGATAGACGATATTGAAAAGAGCGGGGGATTTATGAAAAAACAGGGTGTTTTATTTTTTATTATACTTCTGCTTGCGGTTGCGTTGCCGGTGTATCCGTTAGTGTCGGGTGTTTTATCCGGGAACAGTCATTGGAAAGCTCACAACGGTGTTATTGATTTGCGTAATTGGCACCCCGAAAAGGAAGGCCCTATACAGCTGGGAGGGGAGTGGGAATTTTACCCCAATCAGCTTGTGCAACCTTCAGCCTTTCATGAATTACAAGATAAGGATTGGGTAAATCATCAGAGTTCTTCAGAGTTGGGGATGGAAACGGGATATTCTACCAAGATTGTGGATGTGCCTGGTAGATGGAATCAGTGGATGCCTGAGGGACAGGCGACCGGATATGGAACCTATCATATTCGTATCCTGTTGCCTGAAAAAGCGGAAAATCTGTACGGCATCTATATGCAAAACATTCGGAGTTCCAGCCGAGTATGGATTGACGGAGCAGAGGTAGGAGCTAGTGGTATTCCCTCTGTTTCTGCCGACAAAGGCAAGCAGGGCAATGCTCCTTATGTTGGATTTGCAGCGGTAGATGGACAATCGGTAGATATTACCGTACATGTGGCTAATTATAGTTATTCCTCCGGTGGGATCATTTACCCATTGTTATTTGGGGATTACGAGAGTATTACGCATAGCCGGGAAGTTGCAATGGCAGAGGACACTGTACTGATAGCGGGTTTTTTTATGCCTACCGTATTTTTTATCATGCTGTATCTTTTACGTAAAAAGGAGAAGGCATTGCTTTACTTAGGATGCTTTTGCATCGCGGCTTTATTTTACATTCTGACACATGGAGAAAAGCTGCTGGTCTGGGGAATACCGGACTTACCTTATGAATGGATACTGAAAATACAGTCGTTCTCTTCAACGCTGTTCTACTATTTTTTGATCCGGTATGTTCATCTTTCGACGCAGATTGTTATGAATCGGATCGTGCTGCGCCTCTATAATATTACAACCGCACTGATGCTAGGTATGGGGCTAATGTTGCCTACACTGATACTCTCATCCTTTGAAGCGTTTATTCTTCTTTTTGGCGTAGTTAGTGTGGGATATGTATTACTGATCTTGATTCGTGGACTTCTTCAACGGACGGATGACGCTGCACTGCTAGTCATTAGTATTATGAGCATACTTATGATTGTAGTGACTAGTTTTGTGTATATTTTGGGCTGGGGAGATGTGCGCGGGGTGACAGCCTATGAAATGCTCATATTCGTATTGGCTCAAACGCTTCTGCTGGCCAAACGTTTTGTACATTCGTTTATGGAGGTTGAGAACCTGTCACGACGGTTGCTAACACTGGATGGGTTAAAGGACGAATTCCTGGCGAACACGTCACATGAGTTGCGCACTCCTCTACATGGAATTATTAATATCGCTCAATCCATGCTAGACCGTTACGGGGCACAATTCAATGAGCCGCAAAAGCACAACTTGTCCTTGATTGCGAATGTAGGACGCAGACTTTCTTATTTAATTAACGATATTCTGGATTTTTCTAATTTGAAAAATGGCAGATTAGCCTTAAATCGTCGGCCTGTTAATGTACAGGCAGCTGTAAATTCCGTGCTGGAGGTATTGGGTCATACGGTGGGTAAGAAAAAGCTGCAATTCGTCAAAGAATGGCCCAATTCGTTACCCAAGGTGGATGCGGATGAGGATCGGCTGATTCAGATTTTGTACAATTTGTTGGGTAATGCGGTGAAATTTACGGAGGAAGGCGAAATCGTAATCTCTGCCAAAGCGGGGAACCGCGAAATGGAAATCAGTGTGAAGGATACCGGGTCCGGTATTGCCCAGGAGCATCTTTCGCATATATTTGAACCTTTTAACCGAGGGGCGAATGCTGAGGATGAAGGATACAGTGGAACAGGGCTTGGATTAGGCATAGTCCGTCGTCTAGTGGAGCTGCATGGTGGTCATATCCGGGTAGAATCTAGATTGGGCAAGGGTTCGACCTTTTATTTTACACTACCCTTGGCGCAGACCGGAACGTTGGCACATGAAGCTCAAAAAGATGTTTCGTCTGCGGTTATATTGCAGCCTGGCGTGACGTCGGGTCAGAATGTGATTCCGCATGAAGAGGATGCACTGGAGCAAGTTCAGACTGTTCCCTACAAAGTGCTGGCTGTAGATGATGATGAGGTTAATCTTCGGGTGCTGGAGGAGCTATTATATACCACAGGTTGTAGCGTGGTGGCAGTGGATCATGCCGAGGAGGCACTTCACATGCTGAATGGCCGTACCCGGTTTGACCTAGTCATTACGGATTGGATGATGCCGGAAATGTCCGGTATTGAGCTGTGCCGACGGATACGGGAACGGTATTCCCTGTCCGAGCTACCAGTGTTGCTGCTGACGGCACGCGACCTGCCCGGCGATATCCGCGCGGGTTTTATGGCGGGAGCTAATGATTTTCTACGTAAGCCTGTTGATGCTGAGGAATTAAAGGCGCGTGTGCGCACGCTGTTGAACATGCGTCATTCGGCGGAGGAAGCGGTGCGTTCGGAAATGGCCTTTTTACAGGCACAAATTAAGCCGCATTTTCTGTACAATGCATTGAATGTTATTGTATCGACCGTAGCCGTAGACCCGGATAAAGCAGCGGAGCTGCTCATGGAGCTGAGTCAGTATTTGCGGGGCAGTTTTGATTTTCAGAACAGGGAGAATACGGTACCGTTATCCAAGGAGCTGGAATTGGTAGAATCGTATGTGGCACTGGAAAAAGCACGATTTGAAGAACGTTTGCAGGTGACCGTAGAGGTAGGAAGGAACATCCGGTCGCTTATCCCGCCATTAAGCATTCAGCCTATCGTGGAAAATGCGATACGACATGGTGTGATGCAACGGGCAACAGGTGGAACCGTGCGAGTGGTTGTGCAGGAGGATGGAACCGATTTTGTAGTCAGCGTGACCGATGACGGCGTAGGGATTCCGTCCGAGCGACTGGAACAGCTGTTGTCGGAGGATCATGTATCTTCCAGCGTGGGACTGCGGAATATCCATCGCCGTCTTATCCATATGTATGGAGAGGGATTGCGGATTGAAAGTAATTCAATGCAAGGGACGACGGTAAGCTTCCGTGTGCCGGAAACGATCTCGCCCCGGAATACCGATGAATAAAAAAAGTACAGTACATTTGTCGGAAAAGCTAATGTCGCGTCCACGATGATACGATATATAAAATATAAGGAATTAAAAATTGTAAGGATAAAGCAGATAGCATGTAAATAGAGCATCATGATGGATGGTTGCAGCAGGAAGGGAGTACAGACACAAATGAAGGCGATTTTGATTGATGATGAGCGGTCGGCATTAACCTACTTGGAACGGTTGCTGGAGGCGGACGGACGGTTAACGGTAATGGGCAAATATACGTCTGCACAAGCAGGGCTGGATCATCTGGCGGTAGAACGTGCGGATATTGTTTTTATAGATATCGGAATGCCAGAGATGAATGGTCTGGAGGCCGCCGAGTGGATTCAACAGCTGGATTCCCATATTCATATCGTCTTTGTGACCGCGTACTCGGAATATGCTATTGAAGCGTTCGAACTGCAAGCACTGGATTACTTGTTAAAGCCCGTTCATGCCCGGCGGCTATCCAAAACGTTAGATCGGATTGCAGCCACGCTGGCTGATCCCCGTTCTTCCAGCTTGGGAGTTGCAGCAGAGCAATCCCCCAAGGTACGTTGTTTTCAAAAGCTTGAAATTTTGGAGGATGGACAGGAAGCCGTAGGAGCGAAACCCTTCAAATGGCGCACATTAAAGTCACAGGAGCTATTTTCCTTTTTACTACACCATGAAGGGGAATGGGTGAGCAAAGAACAATTGCTGGATGCGCTATGGCCTGAATATCATTTGGACAAGGCTGTTGTTCACCTGCACACGTCCATTTACCAAATCCGCAAGGCATTGAAAGAACGGATGCAAGATACGAAGCTGGAATACAATCTGGATCGCTACCGCTTGAACCGCAATGGCTGGATTACAGATGTGGAGCTATTCGAGCGGGGAATATCCGAATGGGCTGCATCCGGTAGCGGCGGTACGCCGCGTATTGAGAGCCTGTTGGCTCTATACCGTGGCAACTATCTGGAGGAGTACGATTACCCGTGGGCGTATGCAAAAAGGGAGAAGCTGCGCAGTATGTATCTGGCATGTGCTTCTGAGCTGGCGAGAGACGAGCTTCGCTCAGGTCGTACCCGGCAGTCTGTTCAGCGCTTACTCAGCCTCCAGCAACGGGAGCCGTACTCAGACGATATCTGCGGTCTGCTGCTGACCGCCTATGCCCAACTGGGCGATTATACCGCTGCTCAAAAGCATTATGAAAGCTTCGTCAGAATACTGGAAGATGAGTTGGGTATTGAGCCGCAGCAGGTGACGCACCAGTTGTACGTGCAATTGAAAACACAGACGCTACCTGCGTAAACTGCTGTACTGGCTCAGGTTGCACTCCAAAACTGCTTCAAGGGTATATCCTCTTGGAGCGTTTTTTTATAAATGGAAATTTCGTTTTTTTGTGTGAATCACCGAGCCTCTTTTCTCTATGATCCGCTATTCGCCGCTACCTGTTTTCTACAGTGGCATATTCATATAGCATATCTCTTCACGGTTGAGTCGTAATTGAGAGGTTTAAGGAACTCACGTATATATTTAAGGAGGTATTGCATTGGGAAGAACGAGACGAACTGGATTTAAGAATAAAAGAATTTCGGTGAACGTCAGACAATCTTCTTCAGCTCAGACAGGACAAGGCGGTAACCCCATTTCGATCAATGCTTCGGATGTTGGGGTAGTAAGAACAGATGTTAAAAATAAATAAATGGCTTGGATAAAAGTTCTTATTCGACGTAAAGAGACCATCAGGAACAAGTAAACATCTTGTTCCCGGTGGTCTCGCTTTTTTTGCCGTTATTCGGCAGGTACCTTCATCAGCATCCGCCTATATAGGCGGATGCCTTGCTTCCCGTCTTGACATCGTCCTCTTAAGCAGGTTTTACTGACCGAGCAGGTGCTGCCTTCAGTACAGCGTATCCGTAGGGTGGAAGCTTGGCGTGCAACCCCTTCGCTCCTTTGGACCACTGGCTTTCGCCAAAAGCTAATTGCCATTCCTGCTCAGGAATGTCCAGTTCAAAAACGTGATCCTCATCGGAACGATTGAGCAGCACGAGCATTACTTCTTCCTCGCTGCGGCGCTCGTAGGCAAGTGAGGTACCCTCTGGCTGTGCCTCCAAAAAGGTGATGCTTCCCTGATCACGGAGGACAGGGTGCCCCTTACGAAGCGCAATCAACTCGCGGTAAAAGTCGAACAGCTCGCGGTCCTGCTTGTCGGTGTCCCACTCCATACACTTGCGGCAGCCTGGATCGGCATCTCCATCCAGGCCGATCTCATCGCCGTAATAGATGCAGGGTGCGCCCATGTACGTGAACTGGAACAGGGCGGCCAGTCGCATCAGCCGCTTGTCATCCCCGCACAGTGTCAGCAGGCGTGGTGTGTCGTGGCTATCCAGCAGATTGAAGGCAACCTCGGATGCTTGCTGCGGATAGCGGGCCAGCTGTCGTCCGATGGCGAAGGCAAAGCTTTGGGCATCGGTCACTTTCTTGACGAAAAAATCATTCACCGCGTAGGTGAACGGATAATTCATCGTTGCATCGAATTGGTCCCCCTGAAGCCATTCAGACGATTCATTCCACATTTCACCCAAAATGTACGCATCCGGATTGGCCTGCTTGACCGTAGTACGGAATTCCCGCCAAAAGGCGTGATCCACCTCGTCTGCCACATCCAACCGCCAACCATCGATGCCGATTTCTTCGATCCAATGTTTTGCTACATCCAGCAGGTACTTTTTCACCTCAGGATGTTCGGTGTTCAGCTTGGGCATCATTGGTTCCAGCCCGAATGTATCGTACGTCGGTGTGCCATCCACCACTTCCAAGGGAAAGCTATGTACATGGAACCAGTCCTTGTAAGGCGAGGCTTCGCCTTTTTCCTGCACGTCAACGAACGGTTTAAACGTACGCCCTGAATGGTTGAATACCGCATCAAGCAGCACACGAATTCCTCGTTCGTGGCAGGCATCGACCAGTTTTTTTAATGTCTTTTTGTCCCCGAAATGCGGGTCCACCTCCATATAATCCTCTGTATCATATTTATGATTGGTCGTTGCCTTGAAGACAGGGGTCATATATATGGCGTTAATCCCTAGCTCGTTCAAGTGATCCAGGTGATCCAGAATCCCCTGTAGATCGCCACCGAAAAAATTGTCTCTTTGTGGCGTTCCGCCCCATGTCTCTGCACCTTCTGGGCTGATGGAGGGGTCACCGTTCGCAAAACGTTCCGGGAAAATCTGATAAAATACAGCATCCTTCACCCATGCAGGTGGCTTCAGAATATCAATCGGGTTCAAAAACGGATATTGGAACAGACTGTCTGCGTTTTGAGGTTCCTGGGTGGTGAAGTCGTCCTCGTTCATCCAAATACGTTCCTCACCGTCTTCTAGCAAAAATCCATATTTCAGCCGACGGTGAGTAGGTTTTACGCTGCATTCATAGTAATCAAATCTGCCATCGGTAGCGAATTTGGACATCGGAACAAGCTGTCGGGTGCGGTCCCAATCGTATTTATCTCCAGTGAGAGCATGAACGGTATTCAGGTCATTTTTCTTCGCACGTAGCCGTAGAAATATCGTTTCATCATTATAACCAAAAGCCCAATTGCGTTTCGGGTGATGGTATATCGCTTCCAGCAGCATCGGGTAGGCCTCCTTTTTTCACGAGCATTCAAATTTGAAAATGTGAAGCGTATGTCGTATAAGGTAGTTATTAACCTTTTTAAGTGGGTCATGTACCATAAATGCTATAATGCCCATTACATAAAAGAAAAACGATAAGTAGGTGCCCATGATGAAAACAAATGTGTTATACATCGAAGATGACCAGGATATTGGTGCTTGGACGCATCAGTATTTGGAAGAGCGGAATTACGCTGTAGTATGGCTTCGCAGCGGGGAGGGGGCTGTGGAAGCAGCCCGTACGTGCCAACTCGTGATTTTGGATGTGATGTTACCCGGTCTGGACGGATTCACCATGGGGAAGCGGCTCAAGAAAGAGTACCCGGAGCTTCCCATTCTCATGTTGTCTGCCCGTACATCCATTGACGATAAGCTGCAAGGACTGGATTTCGCCGACGATTATGTAACCAAGCCCTTTCACCCGGACGAGCTCATAGCACGTATGGAGATTTTGCTGCGCCGATCGGGAACCGTGCCGGAAGAATCCTTACAACTGGGGCATCTCTCTGTCTTCTCTCCTGATAACCGTATTGTGAACCGTGATACCGGGGAGGAAATTACACTGACAGGTAAGCAATATCACATCTTTGCTTATTTGCTGCGGCATTTGGGCCAAATTATGACAAAAGAGCAAATGTATGAAGCGGTGTGGGGAGATCCATATATCGACGGAGACAAAACTTTAATGGTCCACATCCGACACCTTCGCGAAAAGCTGGAGATTGATCCTGCGACACCCCGCATCATTGAGACGATCCGTGGTGTAGGATATCGGGTGAAAGCATAATGAGCAGGACGCGCAAGGATTGGAGGAGGCTACACCCCAGCTCTAGGTCGGGTCAGGGAGGTCGGTTTCGCAGTTCACTGTTGTTCCGTTATCTGGTCATTATTGTGGTTGCTATGATGCTGTTGCCCATTGTGTTGCCTGCTACAGCCTTGATATATAGCGTGTTATTGAATTGGGGGACGGAGCTCAAGCCTAAAAACACTTACTATCCCTCTACTACCCATACCGAAAATAGCTGGCATCGCGAAGCTGTAGCTTTGAAGGGAGCCACACCAGAGCAAATCTCAGCCCATCTGCGCAAAATACAACAAGATATGTTCCCTAACTCACAAATATTTTGGGTGGATGCCGCAGGTAAAACAAGGTTGGAGCTACCGACACAACCTAACATGCCAAAACAATGGAACGCTGCGCAGGCTATAGCTTTTATGAAGCAAGCAAGCTATGAGGGGCCGTTTACGGTAGTAGCCTTTATTGGCGGGGGCAAGAATGATGTGAATCAGGGCTATATGGTATTAAAAGTACCTCGCTCGTTCTTTGAACAGCCACCTACAGATAGTAGCATGTTCATGTACTATCTCTTTTTTATCGTATTGATTCTGGGCGCTTTTATATTCGTATCTCTTCTGTTTTTTGGAGGCATTCGGCGTAGACTGTTGCAGCTTCAGGCCGCCATGTCGCAGCGAGGAGAGGATGGCTTGCCTATTCTTGTTGCCACTGGACGCCCGGATGAAATTGGCAAGCTGGAAGAAGCATTTAATCAGATGGTCGAGCAGTTGGCCGAGAGTCGGGGACGTGAGCGTCAGGAGGAAGAGCTGCGGAAGAGGCTGGTCGCGGATCTGTCACACGATATTCGGACACCGCTTACGGTCGTGCGTAGCCATCTGTATACACTAGATGGTGAAAATCTGAGCAGCAGAGGGAAACAGTCGATTACACTGATGGAAAACAAGCTAAAAGACCTTGGGAGTCTGATCGATAATCTGCTCACCTATAATCTGCTAGCTAGTGGAAAATACACTATGAATAACACACCGCGTGATATCCTGCGGCTAGTGCGGGAGTGTGTAGCCAGCTGGTATCCGGTGTGGGAAAAGGAGGGCTTTGAAGTGGATATCGACCTGCCCGAACATAGCATGGTGTGGAATGTCGATGAGCAAGGCTTCCGTCGTCTGCTGGACAATCTCTTTCAAAATGTAGTTCGCCATGCTGCCTCAGGCCGATATATCGGTGTTCAAGTACAGAAAGATAATGGGACAGAGGCATTGGTTATCACAGATAAAGGGCCCGGTATGGAGCAACAGTCCAGTGAAAAAGGGGCAGGGATTGGTTTGGCGATTACAGAACTGCTGGCTCGCGAAATGAATTTGGAGAGGGAGATTTTCAGTTCATCAGCCGGGACAAGAATTCGTTTTTTAAACAAAACTTAAACTCAGAGTTCCCTTGGCTTTAAACTTGGCACGTTACGATAGGTGTCGAGGTGAGGAACTTGAACGAATACATTATTGAAACGAACAGTCTCAGCAAAATATACAAAGGCCGCGCGGCGGTTAATCAGCTGGACCTGAAAATAGCTCGAGGAGATATTTACGGATTTCTGGGTCCCAATGGAGCGGGGAAAACGACAACGATCCGCATGCTGCTTGGACTTATTCGCCCAACTCGAGGAACGATCCGTATATTCGGCAAAGATATTCGCAGACATAAGCTCGATATCTTGCGTAAAGTCGGCTCGTTGGTGGAGTATCCTTCGTATTATGGTCATTTGAACGCAATTGAAAATCTGGAGGCCATTCGCCGTATTTTGAATGTACCCAAGCAAAACATTGCCGAAGTGTTGGAGGTCGTCCGACTGACCAAGCATGCCAAACGTCCAGTCAAAGGCTACTCCCTGGGTATGAAGCAGAGACTTGGCATTGCAGCAGCCCTGCTTGGGAATCCCGAAGTGCTCATTTTGGATGAGCCTACGAATGGTTTGGACCCGGAGGGTATTCAGGAAATGCGCACATTGATTCAGGCGATGCCCAAGCAACGGGGGATCACCGTGCTGGTATCCAGCCATCTGTTGAGCGAGGTAGAGCATATGGCGAATACTGTGGGTATTATCCGTGAAGGAGAGTTGGTCTTTCAAAATACGATTCATAATCTCCGTCAGGAATCTGCGGGAGGAATTCGGATCGTAGTGTCGGAACCGGAAGCAGCCCAGTTGATTGCGCGTGAGCAGGGCTACCATTCAGTGAAGGACGGATCGGCGCTGGATTTCGAGAACATGAATGATGCGGCTGTTGCGCTGCTGGTCAGAAGATTGGTCGAAAATACGCATGCCGTATACCGTGTGGAGGAACGCCGCAAATCGCTGGAGGATATGTTCATGCAAGTGGTGGGCAAAGGAGGAACTTCCTTATGATGCTGCGGGCGCTCACGGCGGATCTGCTCAAAGCACGCAGAAAGGGAATCTGGTTCCTGGTGTTTCTCGGTCCCCTTGGGCTGGTGGCGATGCAGGCGCTGAACTTTGGACTCCGCTATGACTATCTGATTCCGCGATACAAGGGCCATTTGTGGGAATCCTTGATGGATAACATCGCTATGTTTGTCCCCCTTGCGCTGGTGTTAGGAGCCACCATGGTCGCTTCCATGTTGGCGAATGTGGAGCATATGTCTAATTCCTGGAAGCAGCTACTGGCCTTGCCTATATCCAAATTCAGCGTCTATATGGCCAAGCTGACGCTG